>NZ_PJJV01000049.1:0-40042 GCF_002929655.1 Cryobacterium sp. M23 | reverse complement strand
GCGGCGTAGGCGCGGCCGGCGCGGCGTAGGCGCGGCCGGCGCGGCGTAGGCGAGTCCGCGGTGGCCCGCGTTTCTACGCGGGCACCGCACCGTCGCTGGGCTTCCCCGCAGCCGGGCGTGCCGTCGCGGGGCGTCACGGCCCGGCGGCCACGGGCCGCAAACTGATACGCTCCGGCCATGCGAATCAAGATGTGCAGCGTCCACGTGAACGATCCGTCCGCCGCGTTCGACTTCTACACGTCCGTGCTCGGATTCGAGAAGCTGATGTCCATGCCGGAGCACCAGCTGTACATCGTGAAGTCCCCGGAAGACCCCGACGGGGTCGGCCTCCTCCTCGAGCCAAGCGACAACAAGGTCTCCCAGAAGTACGCTCAGGGCATCCGCAGCCTCGGGCTGCCGGCCATCGTGTTCGGCACACCGGATGTGCAGGCCGAGTACGAGCGACTCCGCACCCTGGGCGTTCAGTTCGCCGGCGCCCCCAGCACGGATGCCTACGGCACCTCCGTCATCTTCGACGACACCTGCGGCAACCTGATCCAGCTCCACGAAGACGAGCAGTAGCGAGCGCCCGGACTGCCGGGTCGCGTTCTGCGCTCCGACCCGCTTCCGACTCCCGATCCCCCTACAACTCCCGACTCCACCTCCCGACTCCAATCTGTGGCTAACTCAGGAGATCCCGACCAAGGCCGTCCCCGGGGCCACTGTTTCCGCGGCGGATGGTGTCCGATCGCGACCGTGCCGCCGGATCTCCTGAGTTAGCCCCCGCCGCGCGGCGCACGGCCGGAATACCGGGCCCGGATCATCCGTTGGGGCCAGTGTGAATCGATTTGCGAACGACCTGCTGCCCGCATCCACCGGCATGGGCGCGGTGACCCTGCGGGTGGGCGACCTCGACGCCATGATCACGTATTACCGCGACGCGGTGACCCTCGAGCTGCAGAGCCACGAGGGGCCGGTCGCCGTGCTCGGGCGCGGAACCACACCGATCGTTGTTCTGCAGCACGCCCCGGAGCTGGCCGCCGCCGAGCCCCGCTCGAGCGGGCTGTTCCACACCGCCATCCTCTTCGATACGCAGGCGCAGCTCGCCGCGGCCGTCTACTCGGTGGGCACAACGCATCCGGGATCGTTCACCGGCAGTGCCGATCACCTGGTCAGCCAGGCCTTCTACTTTACCGACCCGGAGGGCAACGGCATCGAGCTGTACTGGGACCGCGACCGCACCGAGTGGAGCTGGACCCACGGCCAGGTCGAGATGGCCACCCTCTACCTCGACCCGAACACCTTCATCGGCGAGCACCTGACCCGGGACGGTCAGGCGCATCCGTCGGTCGGCAACGCCATCGTCGGGCACGTGCACCTTTCCGTCGGCGACGTGGGCACGGCCCGCGAGTTCTACGTGGACCGCCTCGGCTTCGAGGCGACGGCGACCCTTGGTGGCCAGGCCCTGTTCGTCTCGGCCGGCGGCTACCACCACCACATGGCCATGAACACCTGGAACAGCGCCGGCGCCGGCAAGCGCCGACTGGCCCTCGGGCTCGGCGAGGTCGATATCATCCTGCCGGGCACCGACGACATCGGTGCCCTCAACGAACGGATGTCCCACTTCGGCGTGCAGACCCGTCACGACGGGCAGACCCTCGGCTTCGACGACCCGTGGGGCAACCAGATCGTGGTGCGCACGAAGTAGCCCGCGGCCCGCACGGCGTCAGCGCACGGCGTCAGCGCACGGCGTCAGCGCGGCGCACCCCGCCGACGCCGAACGCAGATGTCCTATGCGCCGGCTCCGGGCGCAGCGCCGGCTCCCGGCGCCGCACCCGTGCCGCGGGAGGCCGCCCGGGTGGCACGGCGGCTCAGGCCGTGCACGGCCGCCTGGTATTCCTTGGCTCCCAGCGGACGTCCCGGCAGCTTGGGCCGGCCACAGTCGACGGCCCGCAGCCCGTCGAGCACGATCGACAGCTGGCGCCGCCACTGGCCGGTGTAACCGCCGCCGAGGGTGCCGAGCGAGCCCACCATGGTGACGAGGACCGCGAGGTCGACCGCATCGACATCCGTTCGGAGGTCGCCGTCGCGTTTGGCCTGCGTGACGAGGGCCGACAGCACCGCTTTGAACGAGGCCGCCTTGCCGCGCGCCGGGTCGACCGTCTCCATGCGCTTGAGGATGGGCGGCAGCGACGGGTCGGCGACGAGCCACTCGGCGACGCGTTCGGTGTAGACGACGATGCCGTCCCACGCGGTGGGGGCAGCCGCGATCTCGTCGCGCACCGAGGCCAGCTCGGCGAGGGAGATGTCGTGCAGGGCCCTGACGAGGTCGTCCCGGGTGGAAAAATTGCGGTACAGCGTGGCCACGCCCACGTCGGCGCGGCGGGCGATCTCCTCCAGCGAAGCGTCAACGCCGTGCACCGCGATCAGTGCCCGCGCCTCAACGAGGAGACGCTCACGGTTCTGCCGGGCGTCACGCCGTCGAGGCTGCGCCCCATCCTGCGGGGTCGATTCGGGCGAAGTCATGACCCTGAGTCTAGGTCCCGAACCTTGGCATCGCGGAGGCTCACCTCCACGCCTCCCCCTGGCAGGTGTCAGCCAGTTGCGCCGGGCCGGGGCTGTCCCGCACAATGCAGTCAGCACCCGAACGAAACGGAGCACCATGTCGGTCGAGCACAACACCCGCGAGTTCGATCCCGAGATCGTGACGGATTTCCGGGAGCGGATGAGTTACGGCTCCTACCTCGATCTGGACACCCTGCTCGGTGCGCAGAAGCCGGTCAGCTCACCCGAGCACCACGACGAGCTTCTGTTCATCATCCAGCACCAGACCACCGAGCTCTGGCTGAAGCTCGTGCTGCACGAGCTGCGCGCCGCGACCGCGTTCCTGCGCCAGGACCAGATCGCCCCGGCCCTCAAATGCATCGCCAGGGTCAAGCACATCCAGCGCACCCTGACCGAGCAGTGGTCGGTGCTAGCCACGCTCACGCCCAGCGAATACGCCGAGTTCCGGCATTTCCTGGGCAACTCGTCCGGGTTCCAGTCGTATCAGTACCGGGCCGTCGAGTTCGCGCTCGGCAACAAGAACCGGCGCATGCTGAGCGTGTTCGAGAGCGATCCGGATGCTCACGCGCTCCTCTCCGAGATGCTTGCGGCCCCCAGCATTTATGACGAGTTCCTGCGCTACCTGCACCGGCAGGGGTTCGCTATCCCGGCATCCGTGCTGGAGCGCGACGTGACGGAGGCATGGGTGCTGCATCCGGAACTCGTGGCCACCTTTCGCGGGATCTACGAGAACGCGGGCGAGCACTGGGGTGCCTACGAGGCCTGCGAGGAACTCGTCGACCTGGAGGACAACTTCCAGCTCTGGCGGTTCCGTCACCTCAAGACCGTGCAGCGCATCATCGGCATGAAGACCGGTACCGGTGGGTCGAGCGGGGCCGCCTTCCTGCAGAAGGCGCTCGAGCTGACCTTCTTCCCCGAGTTGTTCGCCGTGCGCACCGAACTCGGCACATGAGGCACGGATGACCGGCGGCCGGCCAGGCGGATCGGTGCCAGGCGAACCGGTGCCGTGCGAACCGGTGCCGTGCGGACCGGTGCCAGGCGGATCGGTGCCGGGCAGGACGGTCGGCAGGACCGTGCTCCCGGGCTTCCTCGATGCGCATGTGCACCTCGCGCTGATCGACCCGGCCCCGCTCACCGCGGCCGGCATCGCCCGCGTGCTCGACCTCGGCGGGTGGACGCCGCCGAGGTCGACGCTTCCGGTCGAGTCCGACCCGCGTGCTCGACCTCGGCGGGTGGAGGTGGGCGCGGGAGAGCCACAGCGAGCGGGGCGTCCCGCGAGCGCGGTCCTTCCCGAGACCGTGTTCGCGGGGCAGTTCCTCGCCGCGCCGGGCGGCTACCCGAGCGAACGGTCCTGGGCCCCGGCAGGCAGCGTGCGCTTCGTGGCACAGGCAACGGATGCCGCGGCGGCCGTCGACGACCAGCTGGGGCTCGGGGCATCCGTGATCAAGGTCACGCTGAACGGCGATGCCGGGCCAGTGCTGCCGCGCGCGGTTCTCGCGGCCATAGTCGGGCACGCCCACGATCGCGGGGCCCCCGTTCTCGCCCATGCCGAGGGGGCCGGCCAGGCGCTCCGCGCGTTCGAGGCCGGGGTGGACGCCCTGGCGCACACGCCGTTCAGCGAGCGGCTGGGCGACGAGGTGATTGCGGCCATGGCCGGGCGGATGGCATGGATCAGCACCCTCGACATCCACGGCTGGGGCGAGCCGACCGACGACTTCGATCGCGCGGTCGACAATCTGCGCCGCTTCCACCGGGCCGGCGGACAGGTGCTCTACGGCACCGACCTCGGCAACGGCCCGCTGCCGCTCGGGCTGAACCGGCGGGAGATCAACGCGCTGCTCGGCGCCGGCCTGAGCGGCGACGACGTGCTGCGGAGCCTGACCATGGGAAACCTCGGCGGCTTCCGGACCGTGCTGCGCGGCCCAACAGGCACCGAGCGCCTGGTCACGGTGCTGCGTGGCAAGCGCCCGGCCGACCCGGCCGCGTTCAGCGCCTGGCTCGGCACCGCCCGGGCGATCAGCCCGGCCGACCTGGGCGACCTCGGCACCCTCGACCCGCCGGATTCCTGAGCGCACCCCCGACCGCATCCGCCGCCGCACGGCCGTCCGCGCTTCCCGCAGTCGCGCGGCCACGCGCGTGGGTGGGATACTGCCAGCGCGGCACGGTGTCGGCGAGTCCCCGGGAAGCGCGCATCGCTGCGAGAGATGGCTGCCCATCATCCGTTCGACCTCGAGGAATCCAGATGACCCCCCACACCGACACCAGCCCCGCCGGCAACGGCAGCCAGGATGCCCAGCTCGCCTTCGCCCGCCGGATGGACCGCATCGACGGGCTCGGGCACTACCGGCGGCAGTTCGTCGGCATCGAACCCGACAGCGCGACCGGCGCGACCGGGCACACCCCGAGCCTCGTCGCCTACCTCGACGGCAACTCCCTCGGCCGGCCCACCCGGGCCAGCGTGGCCCGCATCACCGAGTTCCTCACCCACGACTGGGGCACCCGCCTGATCCGCGGCTGGGACGAGGCCTGGCTGGACCTTCCGCTGAAAATCGGCGACGACATCGGCCGCGCCGCCCTCGGGGCCGCGCCCGGCCAGGTCTTCGTCGGCGACTCGACCACCGTGCTGCTCTACAAGTTGGCGCGGGCGGCCGTCGACTACCTCCGCGTCGACGCGGAGCCGACGCGCACCGAGATCGTGCTGGACACCGACAACTTCCCCACCGACCGCTACCTGCTCGAGGGCATCGCGGCCGAACGTGGCATGACGCTGCACTGGATCCACTCCGACCCCGCGAGCGGCGTCACAGTGGAGCAGGTGCGGCAGGCCGTGGGCCCGCAGACGGCGCTCGTGCTGCTCAGCCACGTGGCCTACCGCTCAAGTTTCCTTGCCGATATGCGCGAGATCACCGCGGTGGTGCACACCGCGGGCGGCCTCGTGCTCTGGGACCTCAGCCACTCGGTCGGCTCCGTGGTGGTCGAACTCGACCTGTGCGACGTGGACCTGGCCGTCGGCTGCTCCTACAAATACCTGAACGGCGGCCCCGGCGCCCCCGCGTTCGCCTATGTGCGCAGCGACCTGCAAGACGTTCTCACCCAGCCGATTCAGGGCTGGATGGGAACGAAGGATGTCTTCACGATGGGCCCGGGGTATGTGCCGGCCGACGGCATCCGTCGCTTCATGAGCGGAACCCCGCCGATCGTGGGGATGCTGGCCATGCAGGATTCGCTCGCGATGATCGAGGAGGCGGGCATCGACCAGGTGCGCGCCAAGTCGGTGGCACTGACCGAGTTCGCGCTGACCCTCGTGGATGCTTGGCTTGCCCCGATGGGCGTGACTGTGTCGTCGCCGCGAGAGCCCACGCACCGCGGCGGTCACGTGACCGTGAACCACCCCGCCATGCGACAGGTGACGCAGATTCTGTGGGAGCACGATGTGATCCCCGATTTCCGCACGCCCGACGCACTGCGCATCGGCCTGTCCCCGCTGAGCACAAGCTTCGTCGAGACCTTCGAGGGGGTCGCGGCGATCCGGGACGTGCTGCGCGGTGTGCTGCTCGGGCAGAGCGGGCTTGCCGGCGGAGCCAACGGTGGTCTCGGCACCGGCCTGGGCACCGGCCTGGCCGGTGCGCTCGGCGGCCCGGGGGTCGGCCTGTAGGATCGTGGAATCCACCCCCCGACGCCTCCGGAGTGAGCTATGCCAACAATCGTCGTAGAAGTTATGCCCAAGGCCGAGCTGCTCGACCCGCAGGGGAAGGCCGTCGCCGGCGCCCTGGGTCGTCTCGGCAAGACCCGTTTCACCAGCGTTCGCCTGGGCAAGCGGTTTGAACTCACCATCGACGGCCACGTCGACGACGCCGTGCTCGCCGAGGTGCAAGAACTCGCCGACACCGTACTGTCCAACACGGTGATCGAGGATGTCATCGGCATCCACGTGCTGGAGGCACCCGCCGGAGAGACCCACTGATGCGCATCGGCGTCGTCACGTTCCCCGGTTCGCTCGACGATCGCGACGCCGCGCGCGCGATCCGCCTGGCCGGCGCAGAGCCCGTCGCCCTCTGGCACGGCGAGCACGACCTGCACGGCGTGGACGCGCTCGTACTGCCCGGCGGCTTCAGCTACGGCGACTACCTGCGCTGCGGCGCCATCGCGAGCCTCTCTCCGATCATGGCCGAGGTCATCAGCGCGGCCAACGGCGGCATGCCCGTACTCGGTGTCTGCAACGGCTTCCAGATGCTGACCGAGGCGCACCTGCTCGAGGGCGGCCTGATTCGCAACGACCACGGCTCGTTCATCTGCCGCGACCAGAGATTGCGCGTCGAGAGCGCCCTCACCGACTGGACCGGCGGTTTCGCGGCCGGCCAGGAGATCACCATCCCGCTCAAGAACGGCGAGGGCGGCTTCATCGCCTCCGCCGACACGCTCGAGCGCCTCGAGGGTGAGGGCCGCGTGGTCGTGCGCTACGTCGGCATGAACCCGAACGGCTCGCTCAACGACATCGCCGGCATCAGTAACATGCGCGGCAACGTCGTCGGCCTGATGCCGCACCCCGAGCACGCGGTCGAGCCGGGCTTCGGCCCCGACACCGTCGACGCCATGCGCAGCGGCACCGACGGAATCACCTTCTTCACCTCCGTGATCGAACGGATGCTCGTCAGCGCGTAACAGCGTCCGCACCATGCGGTTGTCGGCGCGCCGGAGCGCCGGCGCGCTAGCCTGTCAGGGTGACGTCTAACAGCGGTGTGCGTGTGAGTGCCGCTGTCCGCGGGATGCCGCCGGGCTACTTCGCGTTGGTCATGGCCACGGGGATCATCTCGGTCGGGATGCACCTGATCGGCGTCCAGACGCTCAGCTTCATCCTTATGGTCGTGTGTGCCGCGGCCTACCTGATTCTCGTGGCGCTCACCGGGTGGCGGCTCATCGCCTATTCCGCGGCCTTCCTTGCGGACATGCACGATCCCCACCGCGGATTCCAGTTCTTCACTTTCGTCGCCGGCACCAACGTCCTGGCTGCCCGTCTCGCCATCGAGGGCTGGTTCGGCCTGGCGACGGTTCTCCTCGGGGTGTCCGGAATCACCTGGCTGTTGCTCGGCTACGCTCTCCCGTGGTTCGCGGTCCTGGGTCGCAGCGTGCGCCCCGTGCTCAACGCCGCGAACGGGACCTGGTTCATCTGGGTCGTCGCCAGCCAGTCGGTCGCCGTCGTGGCAGCCTCGTTGGAGCCCGTGTCGGGCGATGCCAGGGCACTGCTCGCAGTCCTCGCGATCTTGTCCTGGTCGGTGGGCATCTTCCTCTACGGAGCCGCGGGTGTTTTCGTATCCTTACGGTTGGTGCTCTATGACATCCGGCCTGAGCAGTTGGACCCGCCCTACTGGGTGTCCATGGGCGCGTGCGCGATCACGGTGCTGGCCGGTGCCCGC
Source organism: Cryobacterium sp. M23 (assembly GCF_002929655.1). Classification (NCBI taxonomy): domain Bacteria; kingdom Bacillati; phylum Actinomycetota; class Actinomycetes; order Micrococcales; family Microbacteriaceae; genus Cryobacterium; species Cryobacterium sp. M23. Next base: position 32,084 of record NZ_PJJV01000049.1, on the reverse strand, counting down.
ATCGTCGAAATGGCGGACGCCCCAATGGTGACCGCGACCCGGGGGCTCGTTGCGGGCGTCTCCGTCATGTTCTGGGCGTTCGCCACCTGGCTCATCCCCGTGCTCATCGCGGTGGGGTTCTGGCGTCACGTCACACACCGAGTGCCACTGCGCTACGAAGCGACGCTGTGGAGCATCGCATTTCCTGTCGGGATGTACGCGGTCGCCGGAATCTACCTGGGCCAGGCCGATGACCTTCCACTGGTCGGGCAGATCGGGACCGTCTCACTCTGGGTGGCTCTCGTGGTGTGGTTGGTCGTGTTCACCGCGATGGTCCGCCAGCCGCTGCGGGCAGGTGGACTGTTTCGTGGATCCCCTGACCCGCGGCACCTGAACGTTGAGCCCGCAGTCACCGACCGACCGAGAAAGTGAGAACCGACCCGTGCAGAAAATTTCGATCGAGGCGTTCGCCCGCGAACACCTCGAAGGCAGCCGCAGCCGGCACCAGTGGTCGCGCAGCCGGAACGGTCTTCGGCGGCCACGAGAAGGTGATGCGTCAAACCGTCATTGCGCTGCTGGCCGGGATCTCCCTGAGCGAGCATGAGAATCCGGGTGAGGCGACGGTCTATGTCCTCAGCGGGCGCGTGCGGCTAAGAGCCGGCGACGACGTCTGGGAGGGGCGCGCCGGTGATTTCCTGATCGTTCCGGACGCACGGCACAGCCTTGAGGCGGTCGTAGATTCCACGGTCCTGATGACCGTTGCCAAGAAGGGCTAGAACGCCAGATCGAGGACCGCCGCGACAGGCGCGCAGCGATCCCCGTGCCGGTGATCAGGCGATGATCGTCCACGGGTTCTCGATCAGACGGGTCAGCGTTTGCAGGAACTGTGCGGCCACAGCGCCGTCGATGATCCGGTGGTCCGCCGACAGGGTGTAGCGCATCCTGTGCCGGGCAACGATCTCGTCCCCGACCACGACAGCCTCGCGGGCGGTGCCGCCGACGGCCAGGATCGCCCCTTCGGGCGGGTTGATGATCGCGGTGAACTGCTCCACACCGAACATGCCGAGGTTGCTGATGGTGAACGTGCCGCCCGACATCTGGCCGGCTGTGAGCTTCTTGGCGTTGGCCAGGGAGACGAGCTGCTTGGCTTCCGTACCGAGCTGGCTGACGGTCTTCTGGTCCGCGTCCTCGATCACGGGAACCACGAGGCCGTTGCCCGAGGCGACAGCCACACCGATGTTGACGCGGTGGTGCACCAGCATCTCGACGCTCGCGTCGTCGATGTAGGACGCGTTGACCTCGGGGTGCTCGCGGAGGGCGAGCGCGCTCGCCCGAATCAGCAGGTCGTTGATGCTCACCTTCGGCCGACCGGCCTGAACGAGTTGCGCGTTCAGCTCGGTGCGCAACTTCACGAGGTTCTCGGCGTCGGCCGCGGCGGTGACGAAGAAGTGCGGAATGGTGCGGGCGCTCTCACCCAGCCGCCGCGCGATGATGCGGCGCATGTTGCTCAGCGGGATCGCCTCGGACGCGCGCTTGTCGAGGGTGTCCGGTGAGGGTGCGGCGGCTGCCGCGCTCGGAGCGACCACGGTCGCGTTGGGGACGGCAAAGTCGGCACCGGGCGCGGGCGCCTGGGCGAGCAGTGCGTCGGTATCCGAGCGGATGATGCGGCCGCCGGGGCCCGTGCCGCGCACCTGGCTCAGGTCGAGATGGTTTTCCCGCGCGAGCTTGCGCACCAGCGGTGACGCGAAGAGGCGCTCACCGCGCCCGGCGGCGTTCCCGTCCGCATTGCCATCGGTCGGAGGAACTGCCGGTGCGGCCTCGGCCGCCGGCGCAGCCGCCGGTGCAGCCGCCGGTGCAGCCGCCGGTGCGTCGGCAGCGGCGGCCGGCGTCGCCCCCGGCATGACACTCGGCTTGCCGTCGTCCAGCAGTGCGATGGGCTCGCCGATGGAGACCAGCTTCCCCTCTGCCACGAGATGCTCCGAGAGTGTGCCGGCCTCGTAGGCTTCGTACTCCATCGTGGCCTTATCGGTCTCGATCTCGACGAGCAGGTCCCCGACCTCGACCCGGTCACCGGGCTGCTTGTGCCAGATCGCGATCGCGCCTTCCTCCATCGTGTCGGAGAGGCGGGGCATTGTGATTTCGATCATGATTTTTCACCCATCGGGTAGCGGCGGCGACCGACGGCGTCGAGGGTCTGCCGGATGGCGCCGATGACGTCCTCCGCCGACGGCAACGCGGCCGTCTCCAAAGGTTTTGAGTACGGCAGCGGCACCTCTGCCATCGCGACGCGTCGAACGGGCGCGTCCAGGTAGTCGAAGGCGCCGTCGGAGATCGTGGCCGCGATTTCAGCGCCGATTCCATAGGTCAGCCAGTCATCCTCGAGGATGACGGCGGCGTGCGTCTTCTTGACGGACTCCACAACCGTTTCGCGGTCCAGCGGACGCAGGCTGCGCAGGTCGATGACCTCGATGTCGAGGCCGTCCGATTCCGCGAGCTGCGCCGCGACCTGCGACGCGACGTGGGCCATCCGTGAATAGCCGATCAGGGTGATGTCGCTTCCCTTGCGGGTGACGGCAGCCTTGCCGATTTCGGCCGACACGTCGCCGTCAGGCACCTCGCCCTTGATGTTGTAGAGCGACAGGTTTTCCAGGAACAGCACGGGGTCATCGTCCCGGATCGCCGCGATCAGAAGCGCCTTGGCGTCGGCCGGCGTGCTGGGTGCGACGACCTTCATCCCGGGGACGAAGGCGTAGAAGAGCTCGATGTTCTGCGAGTGGGTCGCACCCAGCTGCTGTCCGCCGCCACCCGGCGTGCGGATGACGAGAGGCACTCGGGCCTGTCCACCGAACATGCCGTAGATCTTGGCGGCGTGGTTCACGATCTGGTCGAGCGCGAGCAGGGAGAAGTTGATGGTCATGATCTCGACCACGGGGCGGAGCCCGAGCATCGCGGCGCCGATGGCGGCACCGGTGAAACCCTCTTCGGCGATCGAGGTGTCCCGCACGCGCTTCTCGCCGAACTCGTCGAGCATGCCCGCGGTGATCTTGTACGCGCCTTCGAAGAGACCGATCTCCTCACCCATCAGGAACACATTTTCGTCACGCAGCATCTCGGAACGCAGCGTGTCGTGCAGTGCCTGGCGATAGGTCATGATGCTCATTGGTTGACTCCGTAGTCGGGGATCGGTGCCGGCTCGAACAGAGGCTGCCCGGGCAACCGATGGGAGTCATTGGCCACGGCTGTGGCGTAGGTGTAGTCGAACAGGGTCGACACATTCGGGAACGGGCTGTTCTCGGCGAACGCCGCCGCCTCGGTTGCCTGAAGGGTTACTTCCTCGTCGATCTTCGCCAGTTCCTGCTCGTCGAGCAGACCGTCCGCGACCAGCTTGCCGGCGAAGGTGTGCACCGGGTCTCGTTCCTTGACCAGGGACATCTCCTCGTCGGAGCGGTACTTGGCCGGGTCGACGACGGAGTGCCCACGCAGTCGTTCCGTCACGACCTCGAGCAGGAAGGGCTTACCGCTGCGAGCCTGAGCAACGGCACGCTGGGCGGCCTCGAACACGGCGACGGGATCGAGCCCATCGACGCGTTCCGACGCCATCCGGTACGCGGATGCGCGCTTGTAGAGGTCCGGCTCAGCCGAAGCCTTGTCTACCGTCGTGGCCATTCCCAGCCTGTTGTTGATGATGACGTAGACGATCGGAAGGTTCCAGAGAGACGCGATGTTCAAAGACTCGTGGAATGCTCCGATGTTCGTGGTGCCATCGCCCATCGTGCACAGCACGATCTCGTCGCCGGCGCGGTAGTCGATGGCCAGGGCGGCCCCCGTCGCCAGCGGGATCTGGCCGCCGACGATGCCGTAGCCGCCCAGCATCCGCTTCTCGAGGTCGAACATGTGCATCGAGCCGCCCCACCCCTTGGACACCCCGTCGGATCGGCCGTACAGTTCGGCCATCACCCGGTTGGGGTGGATGCCGCGGGTGATCGCGTAGCCATGCTCGCGGTAGTTGGTGAAGAGGTAGTCGCTCGGGCGGAGCGCGGACATGAGCCCGACGACCGCAGCCTCCTCGCCGAGATTCAGGTGGCAGTAGCCGCCGATCAGCGCTTGCGTGTAGGCCCGTGCGGCTCGCTCTTCGAACCGGCGGATGAGCATCATCTGGCGGTAGAACCCGGTCAAGAGTTCCCGGTCGGCCGGGGAGACATCGGGTTTTGCGCCCGGGGTCGGCCGACCCGGGGAAGTGGTTGGTCGGGACTGGGTCGCCACGGATGTACGCGGTCGAGTGGTCATGGAAGAACTCCCTGCTCGGCCTTCGTGAGGTCGGAGATCGAAGAGTCGCATCGAATTTTAATGATACGAATTAGTTTCATTCTACATCCGAGAGTACGTTTGCGTTAAACGTTTTTTTGAAGATCCGAAGGGCCGGACATGGACTCAGCGACCCCAGCGAGCCCGGTTCGCAAGCGCGGCCGACCCACGGAGGCGGGGCGCGTCGAGCGTCGAGGCCAGATCCTCGACGCCGCGTTGCCGGTCTTCCTCGAATATGGCTTCGGCAAGGCGACGGTGGACCGGATTGCCGCCGCGTCCCGCGTCACCAAGCGCACCATCTACACCTACTTCGGCGACAAGGATGGCGTCTTCACCGAGATGCAGCGACGCCTCGCCGCGAACGTCAGTGGCGAGCCTGTCCGTCCGGAGACGCTGGAATCACTCGCCGCGCGTATCGTGTACGGGTTGCACTCGGCCCAGATGATCGGACTACACCGCCTCGTGATCGCCGAGTCGCTGCGTTTTCCCGAACTCGCCCGACGGCTGCACGACAACGGCGACATGCGCCACATCGCGCGCCTCGCAGACCACATTCGGGCCGAGCACGGCCAGGCGGCCGCTGCCCGTGCCGAGCAGCTCTACGCACTGCTGCTGGGCGAAGACTACCGGCGGCGGCTGCTCGGGCTGCTCGAACCGGTGACCGCCGCCGAGGCCGCGGTCCACGCTCGGTCCGCGCTGGCCGTCATCCAGTTGACGACGGCGAGCCCCCCGTCCGACGCCGCATCGGCAGCGGGTGCGCCGAGTCCGTGATGACGATCCGATCGTCGATCCTGCCCTGGCGCATCTCGTCGAGGACGTCGGTCAGCTCCTCGAGGCGGCCAGTGGCGACAGCCGGGTGGAACACTCCACGGTTGTGGAAAATCAGGGCTTCGAGAAGGTCACGGCGGGTGCCCCCGATCGAACCGCGAATGGTGAGGCCCTTGAGCACGATGTCGAAGATCGGCGCCGACAGCCCACCGCCGTCAGGCAGCGATGGGCCTCAGCTGCAGCCGCTCGTGCTGCCACAGCTTTCGCAGACGTAGCACGAACCGGACGGACGCATGGCGGTGCCGCACGACATGCACAGCGGCGAATCCAGGCTGAGACCCTGCTGAGCCTCGAGTAGTTCCGCCGAGGAATGCACCGCTCGAGTCGCCCCTGCAGGCGGCTGGGCCGGAGGCAGCACCTGGCTCGGTGGCGCCGTTTCCGTTGCTTCAGAGCCACCCGCATCGAGCTGGGAAACGCGCTCGGCGGTCGTGAAGATCCCCATCGACGAGCGCGTGGCGAACGGCAGGTGGTCCAGGGCCAGGCGGCGGAAAATGTAGTCCATCATCGACTGCGCCATCCGGATGTCCGGGTCATCGGTCATCCCCGCCGGTTCGAAGCGCAGATTGGTGAACTTCTCGACGTAGGTCGGCAGCGGCACCCCGTACTGCAGGCCGATCGAGACCGCGATGGAGAATGCGTCCATGACCCCGGACAGAGTAGAACCCTGTTTGCCCAGCCGGAGGAAGATCTCGCCGAGTTCGTCGTTGGGGTACAACCCCGCCGTGAGATGCCCCTCGGCGCCGGCGACGGCGAAGGACGTGGTGATCGACGTGCGGGACTTCGGGAGTCGCCGCCGGATCGGCGACGCGGGCTGCACGACCGGCACGGACGCCGGGGCGGCCTTGCCGTCCGATAGGGGCTGACCGACCTTGCAGTTGTCGCGGTAAATGGCCACCGCCTTGAGCCCGAGCTTCCAGCCCTGGAAGTAGACCTCCTCCACTTCGTCGACCGTTGCGCTCTGCGGGAGGTTGACGGTTTTGGAGATGGCTCCGGAGAGGAACGGCTGAACCGCGGCCATCATGCGCACGTGGCCCATCGGCGCGATGGCCCTCTTTCCCATGGCGCAGTCGAAGATCGCGTAGTGTTCCGGTTCGAGCCCGGGGGCACCGATGACCTGTCCGTGCAGGGCGATGTGTTCGACGATCGCCTCGGCGGCCTCCTGCGGGTACCCCAGGCCGCGCAGCGCTCGGGGCACGGTCTGGTTGACGATCTGCATGGAGCCGCCACCCACCAGCTTCTTGAACTTCACCAGTGAGAAATCCGGTTCGATTCCCGTGGTGTCACAGTCCATCATGAAGCCGATCGTGCCGGTGGGAGCGAGAACACTGGCTTGCGCGTTTCGCCAGCCGGACACCTCCCCCAACATCAGGGCCTGCTGCCAGGCCGCCGACGCCCGATCATGGATCTCGCCGCTCATGCCACCCGAGGTCTGCAGGGCGATGTCGGCTGCCTCGTGCTTGCGCATGACTCTCGTGTGGGCCTCCGCATTGCGCGCGAAGCCCTCGTACGGGCCAACCACTCCGGCCAGCTCGGCCGAACGCCGGTAGGCGGTTCCGGTCATCAGGGAGGTGATCCCGGCGGCCACGGCCCTGCCCGACTCGGAATCGTAGGCGTGACCGGCGGCCATCAGGAGAGCACCGAGGTTGGCGTAGCCGATGCCCAGCTGGCGGAACGCGCGGGTCGTCTCACCGATGGCCGGCGTCGGGAAGTCGGCGAAGCAGATCGAGATGTCCATCGCCGTGGTGATCAGCTCGACCGCCCGAACGAAGGCATCCGTGTCGAACACGTCCTCCCCCGGGACGGCGTCGGCGCGCAGAAACTTGAGCAGATTGAGCGAGGCCAGGTTGCAGGACGAGTTGTCGAGCGACATGTACTCCGAGCAGGGATTCGACGCCGTGATCCGACCCGATTCGGGATTGGTATGCCAGTCGTTGATGGTGTCGTCATACTGGATTCCCGGGTCGGCGCAGTCCCACGCCGCTTGGGCGAGTTGACGGAACAGGCCCGGTCCGTGCACTGACTCGATCTCGCTTCCGTCCTGCCGGGAGGTGAGGGAGAAGCTGGTGCCGTTTTCCACGGCTCGCATGAACTCGTCACTGACCCGAACGGTGTTGTTGGCGTTCTGGTACTGCACGCTCGCCATGTCCGCACCGCCGAGGTCCATGTCGTAGCCGGCATCCCGCAGAGCGCGGATTTTGCCTTCCTCCCTCGACTTGGCCTCGATGAATTCCACGATGTCCGGGTGGTCCACGTCGAGCACCACCATTTTGGCAGCACGCCGGGTCGCCCCGCCGGACTTGATCGTGCCCGCGCTGGCATCGGCGCCGCGCATGAACGAGACGGGCCCACTGGCCGTTCCGCCGGAGGAGAGCAGCTCTTTGGAGGAACGCAGTTGGGACAGGTTCACCCCCGCCCCAGAACCGCCCTTGAAGATCATCCCCTCATCGCGGTACCAGCCGAGAATGGACTCCATTGTGTCCTCGACCGAGAGGATGAAGCAGGCGCTGACCTGCTGCGGCGATGGCGTCCCGACGTTGAACCACACCGGGGAGTTGAACGAGAAGACCTGATGCAGGAGCAGCCAGGTCAGTTCCGCACCGAAGACCTCCGCGTCGCCGTCCCCGGCGAAGTACCCGTTCGCCGACCCGGCAACCACATACTGCGTGACCACCCGGTCGATCAGCTGCTTGAGGCTGGACTCCCGCTCGGGCGACCCGATGGCCCCGCGAAAGTACTTCGTGCTCACAATGGTGGAGGCGTTCGCCGACCAGGTGTCCGGGAACTCGACACCCTTCTGCTCGAAGACGGTTTCGCCATTCTTCCAGTTCGTCTGCACGACATCGCGAAGCTCCCAGACCACCTCGTCGTACGGGTGGACCCCGGGCGTGCTGAAGTGGCGCTCGATGGCCAGTCCGGCACTATGCGCACCCTGATCGCTTCCGTCAGACCCGGCTTCGGCGTTCTGATTCCTGCTGCTCACGTTCGCTCCCCACTCACGACACCCGAATGCCATATTACTACCAGTGGGTGTCAACTCCTCAGTGAACCACTACATGTAGTGATTGTGTTTTTCTGCTTCGGCTCGGGCGTGTCCTCGACGGGCAGTGCGGCAGAAAAAAGCCCGCCTGGCGGTGCGGAGCAGGGCTGCACGCACAGGCCGGCCCATCAATGCCGCGACGCCGCCGGCCAGGACGACGGCCCGCATCAGATCCCCACCGAAAGAGGTTGCGCTGCTGAAGGGGAAAATCTGAGCCCCGCGGCGCAACCACGTCGATTGGGGGGTGATGTTCCGCGCGGCGTGCAGCATCCCAACGGTGGCCGGGCACCCGCGCACCGACGGCAGACAGCCGCACCGGCACGCGAATGCATGAAACGATGGAATTGTCCGGTACCGGCCCAGCTTCGTCAACCTAGTCCGGCGATCAACGGGAGGCCACGAAATGGCAAGAATCTACACCAGAACCGGCGACGCCGGCAGCACCGGGATGCTTCATGGCGGCAGGGTCTCCAAGGGTGATGAACTCATGGACGCGGTCGGCGACATCGACGAAGCGGTGTCTGCCCTCGGTCTGGCGCGAGCGGGATGCGCCGAGCCCGAGCATGCCGCGATCCTGTTCCGCGTGCAGCGCGATTTGTTCGTCGTCGCAGCCGATCTGGTCGTGAACCCGGCTCACCGCGACCGCCTCGTCCCGCGCATATCGCTGGTCGTTCCGGACATGGTCACGGAGTTGGAGAGAATCATCGACGGGCTGGTGACCGCCCGGCCACTGCGGCCGGTTTTCCTCATCCCCGGGTCGACGCCCACCGAGGCCGCCATCGATCTGGCCAGAACGGTGGTGCGGCGGGCCGAGCGGCACACGGTGCGGGCCGGTGTGGTCGGGCATCCGGTCAGCGACGACGCGCGGCACTACCTCAACCGGCTCTCCGACCTGCTCTACGTGCTTGCCCGGCACTCGGCGGGCCCCGAAACAGAGCCTGCCAGCCACGACTGAGGACGACTCAAAATTGAATTCTCTCCCTCGCCGGTTCCTCCTCCGCTTAGCCTCAATACCGTTCATTTAAGCGTTTGAGTGGTGATTTCTGGCTCGTGGAGGGGTTGTGGCCAGTGCGCGTGGTGGAAGCGTTTGGCGGGCCACTTCGAGACCTTGCGTTTGATGACGCGAGGGTGTGATCGCCGTCGTCGCGCCGGGTTCAGGCGCCGGACGAGGGCGAGGATGGCGTGGCGCCAGACCGCTTTGGCGTGGTCAGGCTGCGGAGGGGGAAAAAGCGCCCTGGGCCACGGAACGGCGGGCGATGCGGAGTGCGGCAACGAAAGAGACCCGGTCGGGGTCACGGCGAGCATGCTGGGCGGCCCCAACCATGAGCGTGCGGATCGCGTAGTGGCAACAGAGGTGCCCCCAGATTCCCGTCGCGTCCAGGCCGCGCTCAGCGAAGCCCAACCGCGCTCCGGCGTAGCCGTGACCGAAGCCAACCTGGCCCACCTGCCACGGCTGGTCGCCGAGCACGTCCGTCGCTCCGGGGCAGTCGGTCAACCCCGGGTGTCTTCCCTGCGCGCCAATATTCACGGCCGGATACGTGCCAGCGCCACGTCGCGATGGATGACTTACACCGGTGAGCAGGTCAACACCTACGGGCCCGCGCCCAGCCGGTTGTTCTGGATGGACGCCACGATGTTCGGCCTGCCGGTCGACGTCCTCCACGTCCTCGTCGGGCGCACCGCCACCATGCGCGTCAAGCTGTGCTCGATGCTGCCGATGGCAAATGCTGCAGGGCCGGAGATGGATCGGGCCGAAACCGTGACACTGTTCAACGACCTCTGCATCCTCGCCCCCGCGGCGTTCATTGACGCCCCAATCGTCTGGCAGCCCCTCGACGACAGCCATGTCCGCGGGGTTTTCACCAACGGTGCGCAGACCGTGACCGCCGACCTGACCTTCTGCGACGGCGACCTCGTCGACTTCATCTCCGACGACCGGATGAGCACCACCCCGGACGGCTCCACCTTCACCCCTCAACTCTGGTCGACACCCGTGAGCGACTACCGAGCTTTCGGCACCCGGCGACTCGCCACCCGCGGCGACGGCCGTTGGCATCCCACTGCCCCCCCGTGACCAGTTCGTCTACTTCGAATACAACCAATACACCATCACCTACAACCCCGACGCCACAGCGGCCGGCGCGCCAGCCCGAGTTCGAAGGTCGGTCTAGTACACCAAACGGGTCTCGTTGCGCACCGTGTTCGCTCGCCCCCGTGGTAGCTGGAGCCTCCGGGAATCCTAAGGCCGCATATCCGGTGGCATCAGTGATGAGACATCCGTCACCAAGTCCACGCACCGAGAGAACGGGTTCATGTCGGGGTTCGCCACACCGCCGGTGGTCGAGATTGTCCGTGTTTTTGCCAGGCTCAATCACAGGCACGACGTGCCCGATTGCCGTGGGTATAGGTTGGGGAAATGGGGGTGTCGTTTTCGATCGACCGGGTGAGTACCGACGATCTGATGTCGCTGGCAACCGAGCGTGGAGCCTCGCCACTGCAGGTAGGTGCCGTGCTGATCATCGACACGGCTGACGTGCTCGGTACGGGGACTGGGCTCGATGTCGAGCGGGCTGTCGACCTTCTCGCCCAGCGTCTACCGGGCGTGCCGCGCCTACGGCAGAGGCTCGTGCCCGCGCCGTTCGGCTGCGGACGTCCGATCTGGGCGGACGATGCCGATTTCGACGTGACCCAGCACGTGAGCGTCGTCCCCTGCCCGGCCCCCGGGGGCGAGCAGGCGGTACTCGATCTAGCCGCAGTGCTGCTCGTCACTCCGCTGCCGCGCACCCGTGCGCTCTGGGCAGCCACTCTTGTCACCGGAGTAGCGCGGCACCAAGCCGCGTTGATCGTCGTCTTTCACCACGTGCTCGCCGACGGCGTGGCTGGCCTGGTCGTGCTGGGCGGGCTCGTCGACCAGTCGGACGCTACCGGGACGCCCAGGGCCGTGGGCCCGAAGACGCGTGAATCCGATTTCCCGCGGCCGCAAGCATCCATTCGCCAGCTCGCCATCGACGCCTGGACCCGCCGGCTAGGTTCACTGCGAGCTCTCCCCGCTCTGCTGCGCCGCCTCCTTGATGCGGCCCGGGAATTGCGGTCGGTGCGGTGGACGCGCCTGAGGTCAACCTCGCTCAACCGACCGACCGGCCCGCGACGAAGCCTCGCTACGGTCACGGTGGCGCTGGACGAAATCCGCAACGCCGGTCACGCCCAGAAAGCCACGGTCAACGACGTCGTGCTCACCGCGATCGGTGGCGCACTGCACCGGCTCCTCGCGTTGCGCGACGAGGCTGTCGACCGGTTCATCGTCTCGGTGCCGTTCTCCGAGCGGCGCGCCACGACGCACGGAGACCTAGGCAATCGCAGCGGGGTTATCCCGATCCGGGTACCCGGCGTCGGCGCCGCGGAAAGTCGATTGCGATTCGTAGCAGAGGGGACCCGGAAGGCCAAACGGTCGTCGCCCGGTGCGACGACCGCCCTGCTCGGCCCGTTTTTCCGGGTGCTCGCGCAGCTGGGACTATTCCAATGGTTCGTCGACCGGCAGCGTCTAATCCACACCTTTGTAAGCAATTTGCGCGGGCCAGAACAGCGACTCTCAATCTTTGGCTGCCCGGTCACCGCGATTGTCCCGCTGAGCGCCGCGACGGGAAACGTGACCGTCTCATTCACTGTGCTCTCATACGCAGGCGATCTCACGATCACTCTCATCGCCGACCCCGATGCTTGCCCCGACTTGGCCACGCTGCAGGGTCTGCTCGCCGAGGAGCTAGCAGAGCTCGCCAGGTGAGCCTGTCGCCCTCGTCGATCTCAGCAAAGAGAGGCGGTTACTGCACCCTGCGGGGCGAGCGCTCCTACGCCGAACTCTCCTGCCACTGGCCAAGGCCCTGCACGAAGGTTCTACTGAGGCAATTTGGGAAAGTCGCGTCGGGGCCGCTGCCGGGTAACGTTCCGACGAGACCGCCCAGGATGCGCCGGTCGATCGCGACGAGTCGCCCGAGTCCCCGCAATAAATTCCTTGGCCGACATTCAGCCCTAGAAGCCGGGCACGTCGGGAAGAAACTACTGCGGGCGCGGGTTGTGCCATCCACCAATAACGTTGTTCCCGACGATCTGCACGACGCCAATGGTCGGCCGGGCGAGTCCGGTCAGCATCTAATGGGATTCAATCCTCGCAGAACCCCTAGCGGATACGGAGCGAGGGAGAGTTCCATCGGCCGAGTCTCTGTTGCGCGCAGTTGGCCTACGCGCAACAAAGCCCCGCAAACGGCTTATCCGATTAGTTCCACGCCTGGTCTCGGAAATCGCTGATACCGTGCTCGCTCCGGCTCTTCAGCGCCAGCGTGAGCAGATGAATCAGATCGCGAAACCCCCGCTACCGGCGTCGGGTACTTGAACACTCGGCCCGTCCAGCCTGCTGGGCTCATCCGGCAACGAACGCGCCAGCCATGAGGTCAATTTCGCTTTCCGGGATGTTGAGTCGGCGGGCTTCCACGACCCACCCGGAGACAGCGGCCTTGACTTCTAATAGCAATGCGACGGCGTCTTTCACACGGAAGTACCGAGCCACGTCTAGGAGGGCGGCGGTGTCCGCGAAAAAGGTGTCGTAGTCGATGGACGTGGACAACTCCTTGGGTCCCGCTGCCGGGTTGGGGTTGAGGTCGAACGCGGGAGACAAGTCCCAGCTGCGTGTGGTGTCCGACCGGAGGAACCCGTGGTTTCTGAGATGGTCGTCGGTGTTAGAGATCAGGATTGAGAACGCGATCCGGCGCCACAGCTCGCGAAGGTCACGCGTCGCAGATGAGGATGACTGCTCAATGACCTCGGCGATTTCCAAGTAGCTGCGGTGCTCGCCGTCAACTGCTTCGAGCATCGTCATAGCGCTCACATATCCGATGCGACGATCCCCGACTCTGTCGAACCTGTTGAGCAGCAGCACGTTCCGGCCTGCGACACTCATCAATTCAGTGCGCGGCGTTCGAATGCCTGCCCGGCTGGCCAGCGTCAGAGCGAGCTGCTCCCACGCCATGACGTCCCATTCGTCGGAGGCAACACGGGGGAACTTCGCAATGAGCAATGCACCCCGGCCGTTGACAACGGCAGCTTTGGGCCGGGCACCACCGATAGAGCTTCCCGCACGCAGGAGTAGCCGCAACGATTCGTCATCGGGATGGTCGCTCTCAACAGATTCAACAGCGTGGAGAAGCCTCGACAGGCCGACCAGGTGCGGCACGCTTGCAGCCGCCGGCCCCAGCCAATCAGTGGTCCCCGGATGACGGAACCGGAAGGCGCCCTGACGAAGGTCGTCGCGAACACCGAGCGTGTAATCAAGTTCGCCGAAACTGCGTTCAGCTCCACCGCCTTGTGCGGCACGGTGATGTTCGGATCTTTCGATGAGTTTGCGTCCCCAGCGGTCGGGAGCGCAGTCCGTGAACGCCCCGAAAAGGCGACGCCCGTCCGCAGTGTTGAAAGACCCGGATGAGAGGGGTAGCCCCGGATCGAGCGAGTACGCGTCTGGTCTGGCCAGATAATCGATGTCGTAGGTGAAAGTGGCGCTCTCGGAGTTGCGTCGACGATGCGCGTAGACCGTGCCCGCGCGGACGTCGACACCGTCTATTTGCACCCAGACTTCCGCGTCAGACATCGGCCTGTTTCTTCGGCCGGCTCTGACGCACACGCTGCGGGAGAACTTCCTCGGAGCGAAGCCGGCCGATGTCGCTGCGATAAGGGTCGGCGCTCTCAACGACCGTGTCCATGATTCCAAGTGCCCGGAAGACACGCAGCGCGGTCTCGAGGCTGACGCCTCCCTGCCCCGATTCCAGCTTGTGGAGGGTTGCCCGGCTCATGCCCGCGCGATCGGCGACCTGCGCCGCAGTCAACCCGAGAAGTTTCCGCCACGTCTGAATGTCCATACCAAGTTCACGGAGAGCACGCCGGACGGGGATGGGGGTTAATCGCTTCTCGACCATTGAATCTCCTCCCTAACGCCTATTATTTTATACACTAACGCTTATAAAGCATTTCATACTCTGCATTAGCTTGGTTTTCCGTCTGCGGCGGATCGCAGCGCACCGGACGAGTGTGCCGCGCGTCGGGCGTGTGGCGGGCAGACTCCGGCGCCTTTACGGGCGGAGAGGTTCACGCGTGCCCACATTTGGCAGGAATGTCGGGTGCGGCCCAAACTCACAAGACTCACAAATCGCACAAGACGCACAAGACGCACAAGACTCACAAGGGACTGCCTCGAGTTCAGTTGACTCCAAGGGTGAATGGTTTCAGGCGGCCGCGCGAGCCGGGCGAATGGCCCCTTCGATCTCCGCGCAAGCGCCTGATGTCTGGCATCGGCGAAGAGTTTCTTCATCCCGCCGTGGCGGAGCAGAGCCATGTCATCGATCGAGTCCGCGCCGGCGAGCATCCCCGCGACCAACGCGGTGACTTTCAACCCCGCGTTCGCCCCGAAGTACCCCGGCAACGTCAACCACCGGCTGGCAAGCTCGCCCAGGCCTGTGGAGGCGGCATCATCGCAGGGACGAGTCCGGCGGCCGACACGAGATTGGTGTCATCGAAGGACGCTGACAAGGCCGTGGATCTATGGAAAAATTGCATCTACGAGATGCCTTTCGTGTCAGTCGAAATGAACCCTAAGTAAGTTCTACTTTTCCTGATCTGGAAGGCATTCTCTGTTTTACGCGCCGTCAATTCCCCAGCCTCACCGGTGGATTGAGGCTTAGGACACCGTGACCAACACCGGGGGGACCGGCAGGCGAGGTGACGGCGTGCGTCGAGCACCCCAGGTTCGCCGCCATCCGGCACGGTCGGGACCGGATGCCGCCGACAGGCCCCCCGGTGGAACCGTGCGTGCTCGGGCGGTCGGCCGTGCACTGACGTCGGTGAACTCCGGGACCGCAATTTCGTGGTCGATGACCGCACCATCGGCGATGAAAGCCCCACGGCCGATGTCCGTGTTGCTGGCCAGGCGCGCCTCGTTTCCGACAATCGCATCGGCTCCGATATGCACGTTCGCGCCGACGAAGACCCGCGCGCCGATGATCGCCCCGTGGTCGATCCAGCTCCCCTGCCCGATCCACGATTCAGGCCCGACCTGGGCGTCACTTTCCACATACGTTGCGCTCGACACGTAGGCGCTCGGGTTCACCTGGGCACCGGGCGACACCAGTCCACGCCCGTTCTCGTGACGCCGGTACTTCGTCACCTGGCCCTTCTCGAGTTCCACTTCCACACTCATTCTTGCCACTAGCAGTCTCCTCGATCTCATCGTACGATTCATTAAAAGGATAACTCTGCTTTTAATAAACTGTCCAGGAAAGTTTCCCGGCGATCACGGCGCGGGCGCCGCAGCGGCCCGCCCGAATCATCCGTCGATGTCGCCAGGCTAGACGGCGCTGGACGGCTCCCACAGGTTGATGCCCATGTCGACGGCGTGCTCGTCGATCGCCGTGATCTCGGCGTCGGTGAACGCGAGGTTGTCGATCGCGGCGATGTTCGTCTCCAACTGCTTCACCGAGGAGGCGCCGACGAGCGCCGTGGTGACGGTTTCGCGTCGCAGCACCCACGACAGGGCGAGCTGGGCGAGCGACTGACCGCGGGCATCCGCGATCTCGGTCAGGGCACGGATGCGCCCCACCGTCTGGTCGTTCACCATCTCGCGGCTCATCGAGCCGGCCTGCGAGGCTCGGGACCCCTCGGGCACCCCGTTCAGGTAGCGGTCGGTGAGCAGCCCCTGCGCCAGCGGGGAGAAGGCGATGCAGCCGACGCCGAGGTCGTCGAGGGTGTCGAGCAGTCCGTCTTCGACCCACCGGTTGAACATTGAGTAGGAGGGCTGGTGGATCAGCAGCGGCGTACCCATCTCGGCGAGGATCGCGGCGGCCTGCCGGGTGCGCTCGGGCGAGTACGAGGAGATGCCGGCGTACAGCGCCCGGCCGCTCGTGACGGCCGTATGCAGCGCGCCCATGGTCTCTTCGAGCGGGGTGTCCGGGTCGGCCCGGTGGGAGTAGAAGATGTCGACGTAGTCCAGGCCCATCCGGCCGAGGGACTGGTCGAGGCTCGAGAGCAGGTACTTGCGCGAGCCGAAGTTGCCGTACGGGCCCGGCCACATGTCGTAGCCGGCCTTGGTCGAGATGACCAGTTCGTCGCGGTGCGGGGCGAAGTCCTGAGCGAGGTGCACACCGAAGTTGCTCTCGGCGCTGCCCTTGGGCGGCCCGTAGTTGTTGGCCAGGTCGAAGTGGGTGACGCCCAGGTCAAAGGCGCGGCGCAGGATGGCACGCTGCGTCTCCATCGGCGCGGTGCCGCCGAAGTTCTGCCAGAGGCCCAGCGAGATGGCGGGAAGTTTGAGGCCGCTGCGACCGGTGCGGCGGTAGGGCATGGAGTCGTAACGGGTGTCTGCGGGAAGGTACGTCATTCCTTCAGACTCGCACAGTCGGCTGGGTAGCCCTCTGCCCCACTGATCCGCCGTGTCATCCGTTCGGCCGATGCGCGGCTCCCCCGCAACCCTGCGAAGATCGAAGCTCCCCCCTTCTTTCGTCCCGTTCCCCACCCCCTGGAGTGTTCCCCCGTGTCTCCCCGCCTCTTCTACCGCACCATCGCCATCGCTGAGGCGGTGACCTGGACCCTCCTGATCGGCGGCATGCTGCTGAAATACGTGGCGGATGCCGGCGGCACCCCGGTGCGGATCGCCGGCTCCCTGCACGGGTTCGTCTTCATCAGTTACGCCCTGACCGCCGTGCTGGTGGGCCTGAACCAGCGCTGGCCGGTCCGGCTGATGGTGCTCGCCGTCGCCACGGCGATCGTGCCCTACGCGACGGTGCCGTTCGACATCCGTCTCGACCGCACCGGCCGGCTCGACGGCGACTGGCGCCGCGTCGCCACCGACGACCCGCGCGACCACACCTGGGTGGGCACGCTGCTGCGCTGGATGCTGAACCGTCCGGTGATCCTGGTCAGCAGTTTCGCCGTGGCCGCGGTGGCGATCATGACGGTGATGCTGTCGTTGGGTCCTCCCGGCGGGCGCAGCTAGCGGGCGGCCAGGCCGCTGCCAGGCTATAGCCGGGCGGCCTCGGAACCGGCGCTGGAGCGGCGCGGCGGGTAGACTCGCCAGGTCAAGCATTCGTTATCTCTGGGAGAACGCCACTCGTGACCGCTGTTACCACCACACCCTCCCGCGGCATTGCCGACACCGTTGCAAACGCGATTGCGACGCCCGAGAAAGAGCAGCCGTTCGACGCGCTGGGGCTGACCCCGGGCGAGTACGCCGAAATCCGACAGATCCTCGGCCGCCGCCCCACGAGCGGCGAGCTCGCGATGTACTCGGTGATGTGGAGCGAGCACTGCTCCTACAAGAGTTCGAAGAAGTACCTGCGCTCGTTCGGCGAGAAGGTCTCCCCCGCCATGAAAAAGAACCTCATGGTCGGCATGGGCGAGAACGCCGGCGTGCTGGATGTCGGCGAGGGCTGGGCGGTCACGTTCAAGATCGAGTCGCACAACCACCCCTCCTACATCGAGCCGTTCCAGGGTGCCGCGACCGGCGTCGGCGGCATCGTGCGCGACATCATCTCGATGGGCGCCCGCCCCGTCGCCGTGATGGACGCCCTCCGGTTCGGACGTCTCGACGACCCCGACACCGCCCGCGTCGTGCACGGCGTCGTGTCCGGCATCTCCTTCTACGGCAACTGCCTCGGCCTGCCCAACATCGGCGGCGAGACCTGGTTCGACAAGGTCTACCAGGGCAACCCGCTCGTCAACGCGCTCTCCGTGGGCGTGCTGCGCCACGAGGATCTGCACCTCGCCAACGCCACCGGCACCGGCAACCAGGTGGTGCTCTTCGGAGCCCGCACCGGCGGCGACGGCATCGGCGGGGCATCCATTCTCGCCTCGGACACCTTCTCCGAAGGCGGCCCCACCAAACGCCCCGCCGTGCAGGTCGGCGACCCGTTCGCCGAGAAGGTGCTGATCGAGTGCTGCCTCGAGCTCTACCGCGAGAAGCTCGTCGAGGGCATCCAGGACCTGGGCGCCGCAGGCATCTCCTGCGCCACCAGCGAGCTTGCCTCCAACGGCGACGGCGGCATGTTCATCGAGCTCGACAAGGTGCTGCTGCGCGACCCCGCCCTGACGGCCGAAGAGATCCTGATGAGCGAGAGCCAGGAACGCATGATGGCCGTCGTCACCCCGGAGAAGCTCGCCGGTTTCCTCGCCGTCACCGCCAAATGGGATGTCGAGACCAGCGTGCTCGGCGAGGTCACCGACTCCGGCCGGCTCATCATCGACTGGCACGGCGAGGAGATCGTCAACGTGGACCCGCGCACCGTCGCGGTCGACGGGCCGGTCTACGACCGCCCGGTCGCCTACCCCACCTGGCTCGACGCGCTGCAGGCCGACAGCGCCTCCGCGCTGCCCCGCCCGACCTCACCCGAGGTGCTGCGCGAGCAGTTCCTGGCCTTGCTCGGCTCGCCGAACCTGGCCGACCCGAGCTGGATCACCGACCAGTACGACCGCTACGTGATGGGCAACACGGCCCTCTCGTTCCCCGACGACGCGGGCATGATCCGGATCGACGAGGAGTCGGGCCTCGGCTTCGTCATCGCCACCGATGCGAACGGCCGTTATTGCCAGCTCGACCCGTACCGCGGCGCGCAGCTCGCTCTTGCCGAGGCCTACCGCAACGTGGCCGTGACCGGCGCGGTGCCGGTCGGCATCAGCGACTGCCTCAACTTCGGTTCGCCGGAGAACCCCGAGGTGATGTGGCAGTTCGCCCGGACCGTCGACGGTCTGGCCGACGGATGCCTGGCGCTCGAGATCCCGGTCACCGGCGGTAACGTGTCGTTCTACAACCAGACCGGCGACCAACCGATCCACCCGACCCCTGTGGTCGCCGTGCTCGGCGTGATCGACGACGTCGCCCGCCGTGTGCCCAGCGGCTGGCAGGACGACGGCCACAACATCTACCTGCTCGGCGTGACCCGCGAGGAACTGGACGGCTCGGCCTGGGCCGAAGTCATCCACGACCACCTGGGCGGGCTGCCGCCCGTCGTCGACCTGGCCGGCGAAGCCGCCCTGGCGGGGCTGCTGCACGCGGCGTCGATCGAGGCGCTCATCGACAGCGCCCACGACCTCAGCTCGGGCGGGCTGGCGCAGACGCTGGCCGAAGCGGTGCTTCGGTTCGGGGTCGGAGCCCGCGTGTGGCTCGGCGACATCTGCGAGCGCGACGGGATCGACGCATCCGTCGCCCTGTTCTCGGAGTCGGCCGGGCGCGTGATCGTATCGGTTCCTCGGGAAGACGACGTGAAGTTCCTCGGCCTCTGCGAAGGGCGGGGCTACCCGGTGCTGCGCATCGGCGTGACGGACTCGACCTCGGCGAGCCTGGAGATCCAGGACCACTTCACGGTGTCGCTCGCCGACTTGCAGACGCGTCACCGCAGCACCCTCCCCTCCCGTTTCGCGCAGTAGGGGTTCCTCCTCCGCCCGTTCTCCCGCTCCCCCTCCGACCGACCGACCCCGTTTCGCCCCTGCGTGCGACCAATCGGCCGCCATCGCCGGGATCAAAGTGGCACTTTCCGCGCACGAACGAGCGCCTGCGGTCGGCGCCTGTGGATAGAGCACCGTGCGAATCGCAGCGGGTGGCATCATCATGCGATGAGACCGCCTTCTGAGCTGCCGGCCGGGCTCGGTGATGGGCCGTTTTCCGTCGCCGACGCTCGACAGTGGGGAGTCAATTCCGGGCGACTGCGGCGCAGCGACCTCGCGCGGCCCTTCCACGGCGTGCGGGCGCCTGTGGGGCGCGGCCCGTCACCGGCCCCCGTCAGCGACGCGGACAGGTGGGCCCGGATCCGTGCAGCAGCGCGCACCCGGGCCTATGACTACGCGGTGCGGATGCCGTCAGATCAGTTCTTCAGCCACGCGACGGCCGCGCTTCTCCACGGGCTGCCTCTCCCCGCGCGACTCCTCGAGCGGTCAATCGTGGATGTCGGCACAAGCATTCGGACCCGGCGCCGCCGGGGCAAGGGCGTGCGCGGACATCTGATTCCGCTGGACCGGGTGCGCGTCGTTTCGGTGGGACACCTCGCCGTCGCTTCAGCGGTCGACGCGTGGGTCCAGCTGTCGACGGTCCTCACCCTCGATGAGTTGATCATCATTGGCGACTCCCTCGTGCGCCGACAGCGGCCTCCGGCCACGATGGCGGAACTTCACGTGGCCGTTGCACGGCACGCGGGCTTGCCCGGTGCCTGTCGTCTCCGCGAGGCCCTCGCCCTGGTCCGTCCGCGCACCGATTCTGCAAAGGAAACAGTGCTGCGACTTCTCATCGTGCGGGCAGGCCTGCCGGAGCCGGAAGTGAACCTGACCCTCGTCAATCGATACGGCGCCTTCATGGCCTTGGGTGATCTCGCCTACCTGCGCTACAAGGTCCTGATCGAGTATGACGGCGGGCAGCACCGCGAAGACGAACGACAGTTTCACCGCGACATCGACCGGCTGGACGAGCCCATGGAAGAAGGGTGGCGGGTCATCCGTGTCAACAAATCCCACTCTCCCCGTGCGATCATCGCCCGAATTCGCACCGCCCTTCTCGATCGCGGTTGGATCCCCTAGATCCCACCTCCAGCCCCACACCCTCTCCAGGGGGTCGCGTGCGCTAGAAACGCCGTCATTCCCCATTGCATGGCGGCGTTTTGAGCGCACGCGGGGCCGTGCAGCGGGGCGCCCGCTAGATCGAGAAGGGGGCGCCGAGGTGGAGCTCCGAGCGTGACCAGAGCGACTCTGCGACCGCGGGGTCGAGCGAGGTGCGCGTGGGCTCCTGCAGCGTCGGCAGGCCGCGCGTGAGGTAGCGAGGGCCGTAGTAGTCGCCGCCACGGGCATCCGGGTCGACGGCCGCACTCACCGTGGGCCAGGCCCCGGCGTCCTTGCCCTGAGCACCGAAGGACTGCAGGGTGTCGGCGAACCGGCTCGCACGCGACGGCTGATTGACCCCGCGGATGCCCGGCGTCAGACCCGAAATCGAGTAACCGGGGTGTGCGACGAGGCTTTGCACCCCGTCAGTGCCGCCGGCTCCGGCCGCCCGCAGCCGTCGATCGAGCTCGAAGCCGAACACCTGCATGGCGATCTTCGACTGCGCGTAGGCCTTCCACCGGTTGTAGCCGGACTCCAACTGCAGGTCGAGCAGCGGCGAGTCCAGCAGCCGCGAAATCATCGAACCGAGCGCGACGACCCGGCTGCCGGGCGTGCGCCGCAGAGCCGGCAGCACCCGCGCGGTGAGCGCGAAATGGCCGAGGTAGTTGGTCGCGAAGACGAGTTCGTGCCCGTCGGGGCTCAGCTCGCGCGTGCGCGGCGGGTGCACGATGCCCGCGTTCAGGATCAGCCCATCGATCCGCGGCAACTCCAGCAGCGCGTCCGCGGCACGGTGCACCTGGGTGAGGTCGCTCAGGTCCAGCGGTATCGCCGACACGGATGCCCCGGGCACCCGGGCGTGGATGGCCGCGACCGCGGCTTCCGTCTTCGCGAGATTGCGGCAGGCCAGCACGACGTGGGCGCCCGCGGCGGCGAGTTGCTCGATGGTGAAGTAGCCGAGGCCGGCGTTGGCGCCGGTGACGACGAAGGTCTTCCCGAACTGGGCCGGAAGGGCGCGCGCCGCCCCGGGGAGCGCGGAGGTCTGAGAAGTCATGAGGTGGCCGGCGACGTGGTGGCGGAAGAATCGGGGCTGGTGCCCACGACCGGCCGTGCGACATCCGTTCGTGCCCCCGCAGTTCGCGGCGCGGACCCGTTCGCCGACTCGGTGCCGGCGATCTTCTCGTGGTGGTGGATGACCTCGGCGATGATGAAGTTCAGGAACTTCTCGGCGAAGGCCGGGTCGAGCCGAGCCTCCTCGGCCAGTCCGCGCAGTCGCTGGATCTGCAGCAGCTCCCGCTCGGGGTCGGCGGGGGGCAGGCCGTGCGTGGCCTTGAGCCGTCCGACCTGCTGGGTGAACTTGAACCGTTCCGCCAGCAAGTGGATCAGCGCGGCGTCGATGTTGTCGATACTCTGACGGATGCTGCCCAGTTCGTCGATCGCTTCCTGCCCCGCGCCGGCGGGCAATTCCTCGTGTGCAGCCATGGTTCGACGATACCGTTTCGCGCGCGGTGACCGCACGACCGGCACTGCCCGCCGTCTTCGATGCCGCGGGCTACCACCCGGAAGCGGCCACCCGCTTCAACGCATTCCACGCCCGCTCCGCCGAGGTCGACAGTTCCGGTCGACTTCGCCCGGCGCGCGAGTCGATCTCGACCGGAAGTGTCGATTCCGGCGCCATACCGGTCGCCATTAACTCCGTGACCGCTGCAGCGGCGCGGGCGACTCCGCCGACCCGGACGACCCGGACGACCCAGCCGACTCCGCCGGCCGGGCCGCCCTCACCGGCCGCGCCAACCGCCGCGCCGACCCCGCCCGCCCAGGCAAGCGCAGCCGCCGCTGGGTCAGCAGGATGCCGAGCAGCACCAGCGCCGCCCCGGCCGGCTCGTGCCACGAGAAGGTCTCCGAGAGCACGAGCACCCCCAGCAGCACCCCGACGACGGGTGTGACATACGTCACCGTCGACGCGTTCGTCGGTCCCCAGGCGCGCAGCACGTTGATGTGCCAGATGTAGGCCACGCCAGTGCCGAGCGCGCCGAGAGTGAGCAGTCCGGCCACGATCGGCACGGTCAGTGCCACCGGATGCGCCGCCACCACCGGGGTGGCCACAAGCATGATCGCCCCGGCGATGCCGATGTTCAAGAACGCGAAAGTCGCGGGGGCGATCGGCCGGCCGCTCAGGAACCGGCGGGTGTAGCCGAACGTGAAGCCGTAGCAGACCGCCGCGCCCAGGCAGGCCAGCTGGCCCCAGAGGTCGCCGGTCAGGGCCGCGTAGCGCCACGGCGCGATGATCACGACCACGCCGGCGATGCCCACGAGGATGCCTGCCACCTGCCCGCGCGCGAGCCGCTCCACCCGGAACGCGAGCGTCGCCATCACCGCGGTCATGATCGGCGTCACGGCGTTGTAGATGCTGGCCAGACTCGACGACACGTACTGCTCCGCCCACGCGAACAGAAGGTGCGGCACGACGCATCCGGTGATCGCGATCACCAGGAAATGCAGCCAGACCACCTTCTCGCGCGGCAGCACCGGCCCATTGGCCACACGCGGACGGCTGACCAGCACGATCAGGCCGAGCGTGAAACCGCCGAGCACCAGCCGCGACCACGCCACCTGGCCGAACGTGACCCCCTCGAGGGCCACTTTCATGAACAGGAAACTGGATCCCCAGACCACACCCATGCCCAGGAACTGCAGGGTGACCCGGGTTCGTCCGGCGGCGGGAACGTCTCTCACCTGCCGACTGTACCGCGCCCCGCCGACACTCCGCACGGACGCGCTCGACCGCGGCCCGCAGCACGCGCCGGAGCACGCCGGAGCACGCCGGAACGCGCTGGCCGACGCGCCGGGGCGCGCCGGAGCACGCAAACGGGCATCCGGCGGTGCCGCCGTCAGGCCACGTCTCTCGTCTCGAGCGGCCGCACCCGGTACTGAACCGAACGCGCGCCGTACCCGTCGAGCCGCGCCCGCAGCCCGGCCCGCACCCGAGGCCACTCGCTGTCGAGGATCGAGTAGATCACGGTGTCCCGCCAGCTGCCGTCGGCCCGGCGCCGCTCCCGGCGGATAATCCCCTCATACGTGGCCCCGATGCCCGCGATGGCCGCGCAGGACCGCACGTTCATCACATCCGCCTGGATCTTCACCCGCCCGAACCCGTGGTCGAAGGCCAGCCCGAGCAGTAGTAGCTTCGTCTCCGCGTTGACGGCGGTGCCCCAGACCCGCGGATCGTAAGCGGTCCAGCCCACGTGGGCCGACTCGTGTTGCAGGTGCAGGTCGCCGAGCGTGGACATGCCCACGAGTTCACCGGCGTGCGGGCCGCCGGCCAAGCGCACCGCGTAGGGCAGTCCCGCCCAGTGAACGTAGGCATCCGCCCAGTCGGTGAACTCGGCCGGGTCCGTGCGGAGCCCGCCCGGGCCGCCGCCAAAACCGCCGTCGAAAACCATTGGATGCGCGATCGCGCCGTGCAGCTCGGACAGCAGCGCACGG
This sequence comes from Cryobacterium sp. M23, assembly GCF_002929655.1. Classification (NCBI taxonomy): domain Bacteria; kingdom Bacillati; phylum Actinomycetota; class Actinomycetes; order Micrococcales; family Microbacteriaceae; genus Cryobacterium; species Cryobacterium sp. M23. The sequence goes on along the minus strand of NZ_PJJV01000049.1, from coordinate 7,843 downwards.
GTGAGAGGTTCGAGCCGCACATAGTGGCCCACGATGGCGATGCTCTGAGGTCGTTCGGCAGTCATGCCGACACTGTGGCAGCGCCAGGTTGCCACCGAATGAACGGCAGCGGTCAGGTCGGCGCGAACGAATTCGACGGAGATTTTGGCGAAACCGGATGCCGCGGACCGGTTTTCGTCCTCCGGCAGCAAAATCTCCGTCGGATTCGTCAGGGCACCGGGCGGAGGCCTTCAGCACCGCCCGCAGACCGCCGCCCGCAGCCCGCAGCCCGCCGCCCGCAGCCCGCAGCCCGCCGTTCACAGCCCGTGGCCCACAGCCCGCAGACCGCCGCCCACAGCCGCGCTTGCCTCAGTCGACGAGATCGTGGCGCGAGATGATCTCCTCACGGCCGGGACCGACGCCGATCGCCGAGATGCGGGCGCCGCTCATCTTCTCGATCGCGAGCACGTAGGCCTGCGCGTTCCGCGGCAAGTCCTCGAAGGTGCGGGCGCCGGTGATGTCATCGGTCCAGCCGGGGAAGTCCTCGAAGATGGGCTTCGCGTGATGGAAGTCGGACTGCGACACGGGCACCTCGTCGAAGCGCACGCCGTCGACGCTGTACGCGACGCAGACGGGAATCGTGTCCAGGCCGGTCAGCACGTCGAGCTTGGTCAGCACGAAGTCGGTCACCCCGTTGATGCGGGCCGTGTAGCGGGCGACGGGCGCGTCGTACCAGCCGCAGCGGCGCGGGCGCCCCGTGGTGGTGCCGAACTCGAAACCGTTGGCGCGCAGGAACGCGCCCGACTCGTCTAACAGTTCGGTCGGGAACGGGCCGGCGCCGACGCGGGTCGTGTACGCCTTGACGACGGCGATGATCCGGTCGATCCGGTTCGGGCCGATGCCCGAGCCGGTCACGGCGCCGCCGGAGGTCGCGTTCGAGGAGGTGACGAACGGGTAGGTGCCGTGGTCGACATCCAGCATCGTGGCCTGGCCGCCCTCGAAGAGCACGGTCTTTCCGGCGGTGAGGGCCTCGTGCAGCAGCAGGGCGGTGTCGGCGACCATCGGGCGCAGACGCTCGGCGTAGCTGAGCAGGTCCCGGACAATTTCGTCGACCGTGATCGCGCGACGGTTGTAGACCTTGACCAGCAGGTGGTTCTTCTGGGCCAGGGCACCCTCGACCTTCTGGCGCAGGATGTTCTCGTCGAACAGGTCCTGCACGCGGATGCCGACGCGGTTGATCTTGTCGGCGTAGGTCGGGCCGATGCCACGGCCGGTGGTACCGATCTGGCGCTTGCCGAGGAAACGCTCGGTGACCTTGTCGACCGTGCGGTGGTACTGGGTGATGATGTGAGCGTTGGCGCTCACCTTGAGTCCGGACACGTCCACGCCGCGGGAGATCAGCGCGTCAAGTTCTTCGAAGAGCACCTCAATGTCGACGACCACGCCGTTGGCGATGATCGGCGTGACACCGGCGGTGAGGATGCCCGACGGCAGCAGGTGCAGCGCGTACTTCTCGGTGCCGATGACCACGGTGTGGCCGGCGTTGTTTCCGCCGTTGAATTTGACCACGTAGTCAACCCGGCTGCCGAGGAGGTCGGTGGCCTTGCCCTTGCCCTCGTCGCCCCACTGGGCTCCGATCAGAACGATCGCTGGCATTTAGTTTTCTCCTCGGATAAAGAACGCCTCGGTGGGCGGGGCCGGGTCGGTGGCCCGGTAGCCGTCCGGTGTGATGGTCTCCTGATCAAGGCGGCTGATCACCGTGGGATCGGCGCCGTTCAGGAAGGTGGTGAGACGGTCGAACTCGTTCTGTTCATTGATCTCGCCCGCGGCCCGGCGCAGCGCATAGAGCGCCCGCAGGACTCCGCGATTGGGTTCGTGGGTCCAGCGCACCGGGCCCTGGCCGTGCCAGCCTGCTTTGCGGAGCGCGTCGAGGCCGCGGTGGTAGCCCACGCGCGCGTAGGCATAGGACTCCAGGGTTCGACCCTCGAGGTGCGTGGCGTCGGCCAGCACGGCCCACGCCAGGGAGGACGTCGGATGGGCCTCCACCACGCCGGAAATGCTGCCGCTATCGGCTCGGCGGAGCGCCTCGATCACCTCCGGTTCCGCGGGAAGAAGGGTCTCGGGCTGCTTAATCAAATTGTCGCCGGTCACACTCGATCCTAACAAGGCCCGGACCGCTCCTCGCCGAACAGGCCGCCGGAGAGGGAACCGAGGATGGCCGCGGCGACCTCGTCCCGCGGCCGGTCCGGTTCGAAAACGAGCCATTCCAGGCCCGCCATCAGCACGGCGCCGAACACGCTCGACGCCATCAGACCGCAGGTCGCGTCGGCACGGCTGCCCGGCTTCGCCTCCGCGATCGCGTCGGCGAACACGGCGAGGGCCTCGTGCCGCAGCGCAAAGAGCGTCTTCTGCCAGGTGCGGTCGGTGCGGAAGATCTCCGCCGCCATCAGCTTGGACAGTGCTGTGTTCGCCGCGATCCGGTCGAGAAGCGCGCGCACCAGCGCCTCGAGGGCCGCGCTGCCGTGCAGGCCGGCCGACGCGGCGCGGAGGGTCTCCGCGAGCGCGCCGACCCCCTCCTGCAGCAGTTTCTCGAACAGTTTGTCTTTGGAGCTGAAGTTGTAATACAGGCTGCCCTTGGCCACCCCGGCCCGCTCGGCGACCTCATCCATCGTGGTGCCGCTGATGCCCCTGGTCGCGGCCAGCTCCAGCGTGGCGTCGAGGATGGCGCGTTTCGTTCCGGTGGCGCGTGCCATTGGAGTTCCTTTCCACGGGCAGGTTCGGTGCCGGCAGGTTCGGTTCGGTGCCGGGGCCGCGCTAGATGGTCAGTTCGGGGTGCAGCCGGCCCACGGTCCAGATCCGCTGGCGGCCGGCGCTCCAGGCGCTGATCGCGATCGAGCCGACCAGCATCACGGCGAGAACGGCAACCGAAACCCACAGTCTAGAATCGATGCCTCCGGTGATCAGTTCGCGCAGCCCGGTCACGACGTACGACGCCGGCATGAACGGATGCAGCACCTGGAAGAACACGGGCGTGGTCTCCACCGGATAGGTGCCGCCCGACGAACTCAGCTGCAGCATGAGCAGCACGAGGCTGACCACGCGGCCGGCCGCGGTGCCGAGCAGGATGATGAACATCTGCTGCAGAGCCAGGAAGGCGAGCGTCGTCAGGTAGAGGAACGCGCTCATCCCGAACCAGTGTTCGGGCTGCAGGCCGATGCCGTAGACCAGCACGAGCACCATGATCACGACCTGGGCGAGCCCGATGGCCATCGCCGGCAGGAAGCCGGTCATGGTCGAGCGCAGCCCGGAGGCGGCGCTGGCGAGGGCCCGGGTAGGCAGAGCCCGCAGGATCAGCCAGGTGATCAGCCCGCCGACGAAGGTGGCCAGGGCCAGGAAGAAGGGTGCGAACCCCTCGCCGAAACTGTCGGAGGCGTTCTCCCACTTCTGCACGAGCGTGACCGGGCTGGCGATTACGGCCGTCTTCTCTGCAATCTGGTCCGCGGTGAGGTCGGGGGCACTTTGCCCGCCCGTGGTGAGGGAATCGGCGAGGGTGCCGCTGCCGACGGCGAGTTCGGCGGCGCCGGTGTTCAGGCTCGCGCCTCCGTCGACGAGCTGCCGGGTGCCGTCGGACAGTGACCCCGTGCCCTCGCTCAGCAGCTCGCTGCCGGCGAGTACGGAGTCTGCCCCGGAGGCCGCGGTGGCGGCCCCCTCGGCCAGGGAGGACGCGCCGGCCGAGAGTTGCCCGGCACCGGTGGCCACCTGGGCGGCGCCGGAAGCCCCGGCGATCAGCTTGCCGGAGAGTTCCCCGGCTCCGGTGGAGAACTGGTCGCTGAGCCCGGCATAGGTCTGGGTCTGGGTGAGCGCGCCTTGGGCACCCGCGTTCACGGCGCCGGCGCCGGCGCCGAGGTGCTCCACGGCCGGCAGGAACGCCGACGCGGGGGTGCCTTCCGGTGCCGCCTGCATCTGCAGGAGCAGGTCGTGCAGTCCGGTCGACACCGAGGCGGTGCCGCCGGCGAGCGTGCCGGTTCCCGCGGCGATCTGGTCGGCGCCGTCGGCGAGCTGCACCGATTTCTCGGAGAGGGTCGCGGCACCCGTGGCGGCGGCCTGCATCCCTTCGGACACCTGCACGGTGCCGTTGGAGAGGGTCACCGAGGAGCCGGCGAGCGCCCGGGCGCCGTCGGACAGCGTGTCCAGTCCGGTCGCCAGGGTGCCGGCGCCGTCGGTGAGGCGCGCAACGCCGTCGTCGAGGGTGAGCGCTCCCTCGGCAAGGGCATCGAGGCCGACCAGGAGGGAGTCGGTCCCGGCCGACACTGTGGTGAGTCCGTCGAACAGCCGGCCGGCGCCACCCGCTGCCGAACGGATGCCGTCACCGGCCTCATTCACCCCCACCAGGAGCGCATTGACGGTCTGGTCGCCGATCTCGGTGGCGACCGCGTCCCGCAGTTGAACCATGGCCTGCTTGCCCATGGTGGTGGCAAGAAAACTGTTGCTGTCGTTGTAGTCGACCTGCACGGTGGCCGAAAGCGGGGTGTCGGTGCCGGCGGAGACGGCGCTGGCCGAGAAGTCGCTCGGGATGGTGACCGAGAAGTAGTAGTCGCCGTCCCTGACGCCCGCGGCGGCATCCGCCCCGTTCGTCACGGTCCAGCCGAGCTCGTGGCCGTCGACCAGCTCGTCAACCAGGTCCTGGCCGGCGGTGACCGGTTCGCCGTCCCGGCTGGCGCCGGCGTCTCCGTTGACGAGCGCCACGGGGAGGTGGTCGAGTTCGTGGTCGGGCGCCCAGAAGGCCCAGAGGTAGAGCGCCCCGTAGATGAGCGGGATGAACATGAGCACGACGAGGGCGATCTTGGGCATCTTGCCCTTGCCGAAGCGGTGCAGCTCGGTGCCGGAGGAGAGGAAGGCGAACATTCAGCGGGTCTCCTGATTCAATGGGACGGCCGGGGTCATCCCGGCCTTGGTCATCACGACAACGGCCGGGTCGATGCCGAGCTCGGCCCACATTTCGGTTTCGGGCGCGGTCGCGGACGCGATCACGCTGGTTCCGGCGGCGGCGACACAGGCGAGGCGCTGCCAGAGGATGCGCCGGGACTCCGGTGCGTGCACCTGCTCGACCTGGTCGAAGAAGAGGATGCTCGGCTCGTTCATGACCGCGAGCGCGGCCCGCAGCAGCACGGTCTGCACCTCATTGAGGTCCCAGATCACGGTGTCGGCAGCCGGAATCGGCACGCCGCCGAACACGGGGGCGCAGACGCGGCGCACCTCGGTGTCGTCGACCGAGCGGATGAACGCCCACCAGGGGGAGATCCAGGCCGTGCGCTCACGGATTGCGGCGCCGACGGTGACCGATTCCTCAAGGGTGTCGATGTCGTGGAAGCCGGAGATGCCGGTGCGCTTCTGCACCCGGCGGGCCCGGCGGGGCAGCTCGTGGCCAAGCACCTCGAGGGTTCCCTCGCTCGGCTTCATGCGACCGGCCAGGGTCAGCATCAGGCTGGTGCGGCCGCTGCCGGTGGGGCCGCAGAGCACGGTGAGGCCGGTGCCGACCTCAAAGCTCAGGGGCCCGTAAACCGAGCCCCGCTTGAATCGCAGGGCCAGGTCGTGCGCCCTCACTGTCGACTGCACGTCGATCCTCTCGTTTGTACTGACTAGTCAGTATAGAACAAGAGATCGACGTGCCGCGTGCCAAGGCTCAGGCCGGCGCGCCCCGGGTGCCGCCCGGACGGTGACGTGGCCTTCGCCACGTTGAACGCCGTTCTGGCCGCGGCTAAGACTCCGGAGTACCGGATGCTGCGCGACGACGCGGGAATGTCACCGCATCGCCGCGGCTGGGAAGCTTCGCGAGCTCGGCCTCCGCGGGGGTGGGAGCTTCGGCCGGGGCCGGGAGGGTCGACCAGCGCAGCAGAGCGGCGGCGCTCGTCTCCGCCGGAAGCTCCCCGGGAGACACCACCATCACCCGTGCATCCGTCAGCATCGCCGCACGGATCAGCGCGTCGGCGGCCGGCACCGAGCCGAGCTCACTTGCGCCGAGGGCATCGGCCGAGGTGGCTGCCAGCCACGGCTCGCGGTCGAGGGCGATCAGAGTCGTCCCCGCCATCCGGTCCGGGGCCAGCATCAGCACATCGACCTGGCCCTGCTGCAGGGCCCGCACCACGGCCGCGAAGTCGAGCTCGCAGAGGCCGCTGCCCTGTCCCGTCCCCAGCCGCTCGAGGGCGTCGTGCTCCTCCTGCGCGAGAATCGCCGCGAGGTGGCGATTGAGGTCACCTTCGAGTTCCTCCTGCGTGGCACCACCCGGGCGGGTGTTCGTGGGAACGACGTGCAGCACCTCGCGGCTGGCGGGAGAGAGCTGGTCGACGAGCAACTGGCGGGCACGCACGTCGCCGGTGAGCACGAGCAGCTCAGCCTTACTGTCCCGCACGACCTCGTCGATCGCGGCGGCGATCTGGCCCTCGTTGCGCTTCCACACCTCCTCGGTGCGGTGCTGATAGCGCCCGTTCGCGAGGAAGTCGTCTTCGGAACCCACCTTCGTGAGAAACTCCGTGTCGCCCTCCACCTTCACCTTGGAGACCGGGTGCGAGCGGCTGAGCCGGTAGAGGGTGACCTCGCCGCCGTCGCGCCCGGCCTCGGCCACCACGTACCTGAGGTCCCGTGGGCGGTGGATCAGCAGGGGGATCAGAGCGGGCACCGGCCCGTAGGAGACCAGCAACTCGCCGAGCGGCTCCCCCGAGAGCACCTCGTTGAATTCGACCACGCCCTGCCGCACGAACATCAGCCTGCCTATCGGACCGCCCACGCCCGGCGGCTCCTCAATCAGCTCGATGATGGTGCTGATGTCGATCTCCGGGGCACCGGCATCGGTCAGCGCCTCCCGCAGTGTGCGCTGGCGCAGGGAGGAGGTGCGCCGGGGGTTCTGCGCATCCTGGGTCACGTCAACGTAGGCACTCGACACCGAACCGGATCGACGGTATAAGTCCGCGAGCCCCTCATTACCGAAATCAGCCATTGCGGAGTCCTTTCTGTGGCAGTTTGTCTACCACGGTATCCCCGGGTTCCGGCGTTCACAACCCTGCCGGGACGGTCCAGCGGAGCGGAAAAGCTGCCCCTCTCCGGTCGTTACAGGGCGGTCTGCTGGTGCGTCGCGACGCACCAGCCGCCGTCGGCGAATACGTAGGTCGTGGCCGCGTTCGCCTCGATCACCTCGTCGCCGCGGTGGGCCAGGAGCCGGTAGACGAGCACCCCGGCGTGTTCGTTCTGGCGCACCACGGCCGGCTCGCGGAGCTGGTAGCTCGTGATGGCGGGCATCTCCTTGAAGAAGGCGATCGCTTCGTTGCGGGTGACGATCCTTCCCGGCAGGATCAGCAGTCCGTCCGCGGTCATCGTTCGCCGGTAATAGTCTCCGCCGCGGCCGGCGAGAATCGCCTGCCACCCTTCGTGCTCTTCGTGAAGGAGGCGGGCGGGCAGATCGTCAGTGATCGCAGTCATGACCCAACGCTAGCCCCTCAAAGCAGCGACTGAGCCGCTGGGGGTGGGACTGAGTTCTGGATCTGCAGCCGGGCGAGCCGCCCGTCAGTACGGCGCCGGGTCGAGCTCGGGATCGGGCTCGGACTCAGCCGCAGGGGTGCGCGGTTCCGGTGCGGGTCTCGGCACAGGCGACGCCGAGCGGATGACCGTGGCCGGCTCACTCACGAACGTGCGCCCGGTCGGCGACGTCCACTCAAGCGTGCCGTCACCGAGGTGCAACACCCGCCACCCGGTCTCGCTCTTCAACGCATGACACGCCGGACACAGATGCGCGAGGTTGTCGTGCGCGGTCAGGCCGTCGAACTGCCAATCCAGGGAATGGTCCAGGTCGCAATGCGCCGCCGACCGGTTG
>NZ_PJJV01000048.1:0-38795 GCF_002929655.1 Cryobacterium sp. M23 | reverse complement strand
TCGGCGCCCGCGGCGGCAGTGCGGGCGGTGGCGGTGGCGCGCGCGTGCAGGAACAGGGCCGCGGCGGCCGGCAGGTGGTCGGGCAGCGGTTGCCCGGGCATCCCCCGGAGTCCGAGACCGGGCAGGCTGCGCTCGATCAGGCCGGTGTCGAGGCGGCCGGCGCACACGTCGGGGTCGTGCAGCAGCAACCGGAGGAACTCCACGTTGGTGTGCACCCCGAGCACCACGGTGTCGGCGAGCGCCCGGTCGAGGCGGGCGAGGGCCTCGGCGCGGTCAGCACCCCACGCGATCACCTTGGCGAGCATCGGGTCGTAGACCCCCGAGATCGGCAGGCCCGGACGCAGCGAGCTGTCGACCCGGATGCCCTCGCCGACCGGTTCGGACAGGCTGCGCACGGTGCCCTGGCTGGGGAGAAAACCGCGCGCCGGGTTCTCGGCGTAGAGGCGCGCCTCGATCGCGTGCCCGGTGAGCACCACCTCCGCCTGGGTGAGCGGCAGCGGTTCCCCCGCGGCGATGCGCAGCTGCCACTCGACCAGATCGAGGCCGGTGACCAGCTCGGTCACCGGGTGCTCCACCTGCAGCCGGGTGTTCATCTCCATGAAGAAGAACTGGTCCGGGGCCGCATCGGAGACCAGGAACTCCACCGTGCCGGCGCCGGTGTAGCCGACGCTCCGGGCGGCCTGGCAGGCTGCCTCTCCGATGCGTGCCCGCGTGGCCGGGTCGAGCAGCGGCGACGGAGCCTCCTCAATCACCTTCTGGTGGCGGCGCTGCAGGGAGCACTCGCGCTCACCGAGATGGATCACGGCGCCCGAAGCGTCGGCGAGCACCTGCACCTCGATGTGGCGGGGACTGTCGATGAAGCGCTCGAGCAGCAGCGTGTCGTCGCCGAACGCGCCCTGCGCCACGCGCCGGGCCGTGACGAGCGCCGCGGCGAGCTCGCCCGCGGCGTCGACCCGCAGCATCCCCTTGCCGCCGCCGCCCGCGGACGGTTTGATCAGGAGCGGGTAGCCCACCTGCTCCGCGGCGGCGATGAGCTGGTCGTCGGTCTGGCCGGGCCGGGAGAACCCGGGAATGACGGGCACACCGCTGTCGGCGACATGGTTCTTGCCGCGGATCTTGTCGCCCATCACGACAAGGGCGTTCAGACCCGGTCCGACGAAGACGAGGCCGGCGGAGGCGCAGGCGCGGGCGAAGGCCTCGTTCTCACTGAGGAATCCGTAGCCGGGATGCACGGCGTCGGCGCCGGTGGCCGCCGCGGCCGCCAGGATCGCGTCGATGTTCAGGTAGCTCGCCTGGGGCGCGGCCGGGCCGAGGCGCACCGCGGCATCCGCGAGGCTCACGTGCAGCGCATCACGGTCGGCGTCGCTGTAGACGGCCACCGAACGGATGCCCATCGTGCGCAGGGTGCGGATGATGCGGCAGGCGATCTCGCCGCGGTTGGCGACCAGCACGGTCTCGAAGGGTGTCAAGCGCGGTGTCGGTGCGTTCGGTGTCGGTGCGTTCGGTGTCGGTGCGTTCGGTGTCGGTGCGTTCGGTGTCATGGTGCGCCTCACATCCGGAAGAGGCCGAAAGCGGTCTCGGGCAGGGGTGGCCCGGAAACAACGTCGAGGGCCAGGCCCAGCACGGTGCGGGTGTCGGCCGGGTCGATCACCCCGTCGTCCCAGAGCCGGGCGGTCGAATAGTAGGGGCTGCCCTGCCGCTCGTATTGGGCGGTGACGGCCGCGGTGACCTCCTCCGCGGCATCCGTCGACCAGGGCTGGCCGGCCTTCTCCCGCTGCTCACGTTTGACGGTGACGAGAACGGATGCGGCCTGCGGGCCGCCCATCACGGAGATGCGGCTGTTCGGCCACATCCAGAGGAAGCGGGGCGAGTAGGCGCGGCCGCACATGGAATAGTTGCCGGCGCCGAACGACCCGCCGATCACGACCGTGAGCTTGGGCACGCGCGCGGTGGCGACGGCGGTGACCATTTTCGCGCCGTTCTTGGCGATGCCGCCGGCCTCATAGTCGCGGCCGACCATGAAACCGGAGATGTTCTGCAGGAACAGCAGCGGGATGCCGCGCTGGTCGCACAGCTCGATGAAGTGTGCCCCTTTGAGGGCGGATTCGGAGAACAGCACACCGTTGTTGGCGATGATGCCGACCGGATGGCCATGCAGATGCGCGAAGCCGGTGACCAGGGTCGTACCGTACTCCTTTTTGAACTCATGGAACTCGCTGCCGTCAACCAGACGCATGATCACCTCGTGCACGTCGTAGCGGCCCTGCGGGTCGGTCGGCACCGCGCCGTAGAGCTCGGCCGGGTCGGCAACGGGGTCGACGGCCGGCAGCCGCGGCCAGGCCGGCGGCGGAGGCGCGGGCAGGTAACGAACGATGTCGCGCACGATCTGGAGTGCGTGCTCGTCGTCCTCGGCGAGGTGGTCGGTCACCCCGGAGGTGCGGGCATGCAGGTCACCGCCGCCGAGCTCCTCGGCCGTGACGATTTCGCCGATCGCGGCCTTCACCAGCGGCGGGCCGCCGAGGAAGATGGTTCCCTGGTTCCGCACGATCACGGTTTCGTCGCTCATCGCCGGCACGTAGGCGCCGCCCGCGGTGCAGGATCCCAGCACGGCGGCGATCTGCGGGATCTTGGCCGCCGACATCCGGGCCTGGTTGTAGAAGATGCGGCCGAAGTGGTCACGGTCGGGGAAGACCTCGTCCTGCAGCGGCAGAAAGGCCCCGCCCGAATCGACCAGGTAGACGCACGGGAGCCGGTTCTCGAATGCGATCTCCTGCGCCCGGAGGTGCTTCTTGACCGTCATCGGGTAGTAGGTTCCGCCCTTGACGGTGGCGTCGTTGGAGATGACGAGCACGTGGCGGCCGTGGATCAGCCCGATCCCGGCGATCAGGCCGGCACCGGGGCTGTCGTCGCCGTAGAGTCCGGTGGCGGCCAGGGGCGCGATCTCGAGGAAGGGGCTGCCGGCATCCAGCAGCCGGTCGATGCGTTCGCGCGGCAGCAGTTTGCCACGGGCGAGGTGGCGCTGGCGGGAGGCCTCGGGACCGCCGAGGGCGACGACGGCGAGGCGGCGGCGCAGGTCGGCGACGAGCTCGCGGTGGGCGGTGGCGTTCGCGTCGAAGGCCGGACTGGTCGAGTCGATCAGACTCGCGAGTGTCTCCATCGACGACTTCCCGCTTTCCCGCTTGAGTGTTCAGCCGGTACAGTTAGCGTGCACTAACCGAAAGTCAGGTTAGCGGTTCATAACTGAGTTGTCCAGAGTTTCCGCGTGAACGGAGCACCGAATGGGAGTCCTCCCGTCCTCGCCGACGGCTCGGAGCCAGGCCAAGGCCGACCGGCGGCAGGCACTGCTCGGGGCCGCCGCCACGCTGTTCGCCCGGTCGGGCTACAACGGGGTCTCGATCGAGGACCTCGGCGCGGCCGTCGGCGTGAGCGGACCGGCCGTTTACCGGCACTTCAGCGGAAAGCCGGCCGTGCTGGCCGCGCTGCTGGTGGAGGTCAGCGAGACGCTGGTGGCGGGCGGGCAGGCCGTGGTCGCGGGCGCTCCGGATGCCGCGGGCGCACTCCACGCACTGGTGCGCTTCCACACGGACTTCGCCCTCTCGCATCCGAACGTCATCCGCGTGCAGGACCGGGACCTGGACAGCCTCGCCGCCCCGGACCGGCACCAGGTGCGCGCCCTGCAGCGCACCTACGTGGAGCTGTGGGTGCGCGTGCTCGGGCAAGTGCACCCCGAGGTTGATGCGCAGCTGCTGCGCATCCGTGCCCAGGCGACGTTCGGACTACTGAACTCGACCCCGCACACGCTGCCGGCGTCGCCGAGCGGCAAGGTGCGGCCGCTGCTCGAGGAGATGGCGCTCGCGGCGCTCGGGGCCGGGGGGCTCGCGGGCGTGGGGCTCGCAGGCGAGGGGCTCGCGCCCGCGTGAGCCGGGCATCCGTCGACGTCGACCGTTGCGGTCAAGGTCGACCGGTGTGTCTGTCGACCTCGACCGGAAGTGTCGATCTCGGCGGGTAGCCGGGGCTTCAGCGGCTCAGTCCACGACCCGTCGACGAGCCATCAGACGAATTAGTCGCGGGCTCAGTCGCCGGCTCAGGAGACGGCTCAGGAGACGGTGGTGCAGACGCAGAGCTCGTTGCCCTCAGGGTCGGCCAGGACCCACCAGTCGGGGGCGTGCTCGTCGGTGAGGAGATCGCCGCCGGCGGCGATGACGTCCTGCACCCGGGACTCGGCGTCGATCGTGGGCAGATACACGTCGAGGTGGATGCGGTTGCGCTCGGTGCGCGCGATATCCATCGTCTGGAACCAGACCCGCGGGCCCTGGCCGTGTGGATCGACGAGTTCGATCTCGCCCTCGCTGTCGACCTCCACGTAGCCGAGACCCACCCGCCAGAACGGCCGGATCGCTTCGGCGTCGGTGCAGTCGATCGCCACGTCGTAGCGGGCCGGCCGCACCGGCGCACGGTCGGCGCCCTGCGCATCCGCGAGTTCCTGGATGCGCAGCGCAAGCCGCAGGTCGCGGTCGGTCACGCCGCCGGCGTCGTGGGACGAAAGGCGGAAGCCGACGCGGCCGTAGCCGAGCCGCACGTCGGGGTGGTGATTCATCGCATCCGCCGCCTCGGCAACCTGGTCGACCAGGCGCACAGCCGAGGCGAAGTCCCGGGTCGTGAACGAGCCGTGCAGGGCGCCGTCGAGGTGGACGAAGGCTCCGCCGGCGAGCACGGACTCGGTGTCGAGAGGGGTGAGGAGGGTGCCCGGTGATTTCATCCCCCCACTCTGCTGCGCGGTCCGAGCCCCGTCAAGGCGCGCTCGGGGGCATCCGTTGCCGGCCGGCTCCCGCAGGCTGCGAACCAATTCGACGGAGATTTTTGGAAAAATGCCCGTCTTTACCCGCATTTCGGGCTGTGGGAGCAAAATCTCCGTCGAATTCGTTAGGGGCTGACCACTGACTCCTAGAGGAGGGCGAGGGCGCGCGCGGGGTTGGCGAGGATGCCGGCGACATCGGTCAGGAACCGGGCCGCCTGCTCTCCGTCGACGAGACGGTGGTCGAAGGCGACGCTGAGAGTGACCACCTGCCGCAGCGCGACCTCGCCGCGATACTCCCACGGCCGCGGCGCAATCGCTCCCAGCGCGAGGATCACGGCCTCCCCCGGAGGCAGGATCGGCGTGCCCGCATCGATGCCGAACGAGCCAATGTTGGTGATCGAGATCGTGCCGCCGTGCAGGGCGGCCGGTCTGGTCGCTCCCGCCCGGGCGGCGCTGGTCAGCGCGGCGAGCGCGGCGGCGAGGTCGGCGAGAGCCAGCCGGTCGGCATCCGGGATGTTGGGCACGATCAGCCCGCGCGGCGTGGCGGCGGCGATGCCGAGGTTCACGTAGTGGAACTGCACGATCTCGCCGGCCGCCTCGTCCCAGCGGGTGTTGACCTCGGGCGTGCGGGCGACGGCGAGGCAGAGCGCCTTCGCGACCACGGCAAGGACGCCGATGCGCGCGTCGGCGAACCCCCGGTCGCGTTTCAGCGCGTCGATCAGCTCGATCGTCGGCGTCACATCCACGGTCAGGAACTCCGTGGCGTGCGGCGCGGTGAAGGCGCTCTGCACCATGGCGGCGGCGGTCTGCTTGCGCACACTCCGGATCGGGCTGCGGGTTTCCCGGGCACGGGGCACGGATGCCGGGGGCCGGTCATCCGGTTCGGCGCGCCCGAGCTCGAGTCCCGGTTCGTTCGGTGTGTGGCAGACGCCGAGGGCTGCGGGGGAGGCGTACGCCGCCACGTCCTCCCGGATGATGAAGCCCGTCGGACCGGTCCCGGTCACCTGGGTCAGGTCGACGCCCAGTGTGCGAGCCAGCGCGCGCACCGGCGGCGTGGACCGCGGGCGCTCCCCGGTAGCCGGCACCTCCCGAGCCGCGGGTGACGCGGGTGACGCGGCCGACGTTGAGGCCGGCGCCGGAGTAGAGACCCCCGCGCGGGCCCGTCGTTGCGGCCGCCCGCCACGCTCGACCGCTGCGCCGTACCCCACGAGCACGGCCAGCCGTTCGGGCTCGCCAGCAGGAGCCGCAGGAGCCGCAGGAGCCGCAGGAGCCGCATCGGCGGGAGAAGCGGTTGAAGGAACTGAGGGAGGCTCGGCGCCGGCGACCTCGAAGGAGACGATCGGGTCACCCACGTGCACGGTGGTGCCGGGCTGCTGGTGGAGTTCGGCGACCACGCCCGCGAAGGGCGACGGCAACTCGACGACGGCCTTGGCCGTCTCGACCTCGGCGATGAGCTGGTTGAGCGTCACCGTGTCGCCGGGCGCGACCCGCCAGGCAACGATCTCCGATTCGGTCAACCCCTCGCCGAGGTCGGGCAACCTGAAAACCTTGATCATCGTCGTCGTCCCAGCACTCGGTCGACGCCATCGAGCATGCGGTCGAGGTCGGGCAGGTGGTGGCTCTCCAACTTCGCCGCCGGGTACGGGATGTCGAAGCCGGTGACCCGCACCGGTGCGGCCTCGAGGTAGTCGAAGCAGCGCTCGGTGACCTCGGCGATGATCTCGCCACCCAGCCCGCCCGAGCGGGCGGCCTCGTGAGTGACGACGAGCCGGCCGGTTTTGCGAACGGATGCCTCGACGGCGGCGTAGTCGATGGGCGAGAGCGAGCGCAGGTCGATGACCTCGACCGAGATGCCCTCGTCGGCGGCGGCGAGCGCGGCATCCGTCGCCGTGGTCACCAGCGCTCCGTAGGCAATCAGCGTGACGTCGGTGCCGGCGGCCACGACCCGGGCACTCTCGAAGGGCTCGCCGAGTTGCGGGGTCACCGGGCCGGCAACGTGGTAGCGGCGTTTGGGCTCGAAGAAGAGGACCGGGTCGTCGGAGGCGATCGCCTGGCGGATCAGGCTGTAGGCGTCCTGCGGGTTCGAGACCGCGATCACGCGAAGGCCCGAGGTGTGCGTGAAGTAGGCCTCGGGCGATTCGGAGTGGTGCTCGGCGGCGCCGATGCCGCCGCCGAACGGCACCCGGATGGTGATGGGCATGCGCAGGGCCCCCTGGGTGCGGTAGTGGAACCGGGCCACCTGGCTGACGATCTGGTCGAATCCGGGGAAGATGAAGCCGTCGAACTGGATCTCGCAGACCGGGCGGTAGCCGCGGTACGCCAGCCCCACCGCGGTGCCGATGATGGCGGACTCGGCCAGTGGGGTGTCGACGACCCGGTTCGGCCCGAACTCGGCGAGCAGGTCGCTGGTCACCCGGAACACGCCGCCGAGGGCGCCGATATCCTCGCCGAGGAGCACCACCTTCGGGTCGTCGAGCATGGACTGGCGCAGCCCGGCGTTGATCGCCTTGGCCAGGGTCAGGGTCTTCGTGTCCGTCAGCGCCGCCTCGATCGGCGACACCGGCGTCACAGGCACCGGCGCAGGCACCGGCGTCGAGCCGTTCGCGCGTGTAGCCGGAGCACTCCGGATGGTTTCGATTGACATCAGACCTTCCCTCCGGTCGGCTCGAAGCTCGCCAGGTAGGCCGCGTACTCCGCACGCTGGCGGTCGACCCCGGCGTGCGGGGTGGCGTAGACGTTGGCGAGCACGGTCAACGGCTCCGGGTCAGGCAGGCCGATGCAGCCGGCGCGCAGCTCGGCGGCCGTGGCGTCGGCCAGTGCCTGGGTCTCGGACTCCAGCTCGGGGGTGAACAGGCCGAGAGAGTCGAGCAGCCGTCGCAGTCGCAGGATCGGGTCTTTCTTCGCCCACTCCTCGAGTTCGGCTGCCGGCCGGTAGCGAGTGGGGTCATCCGCGGTCGTGTGCGGGCCCATCCGGTAGGTGACGGCTTCGATGAAGGTGGGGCCTCCCCCGGTGCGGGCCCGGTTCAGGGCCAGCCGGGTCGCGGCCATCACGGCCAGGATGTCGTTGCCGTCGATTCGGAGGCTGGGAATGCCGAACCCGGGGGCCCGGCCGGCGATGCCGAAGCGGGTCTGCAGTCCGACCGGCTCGGAGATGGCCCAGTGGTTGTTCTGGCAGAAGAAGACCACCGGCGCCTGAAAGCTCGCCGCGAACACGAGCGCCTCGCTGACGTCGCCCTCGCTGGTCGCGCCGTCGCCGAAGTAGGCCACGGCCACCGAGTCCGCGCCGTCGAACACGGCTCCCATCGCCCAGCCCGTGGCGTGCAGGGTCTGCGCCCCGATGATGATGCTGGGCGTCGCCATTCGGTACACCAGCGGGTCCCAGCCGGATTGCGCGGTGCCGCGCCACACCCGGAGGATGTCGGTGGGCGCTACGCCCCGGCACCAGGCGACGGCGTTCTCACGGTAGCTGGAGAAGACGAAGTCGTCGGCGCGGAGCGCGCGGCCCGAGCCGATCTGCGCGGCCTCCTGGCCGAGCAACGGCGGCCAGAGCCCCAGCTCTCCCTGACGCTGCAGCGCCGTGGCCTCGGCGTCGATGCGGCGCACCACCACCATGTCCTGGTAAAGCGCCGCGAGGTCGGCCCCGGTCACCTCCGCGACCCAGGGATCCAGATCGGCGTCGGCCAGCCGCTTCCCCTCGGGGCTCAGCAGCTGCAGAAGAATGTCGGGGGTCTCCCCAGTGTGGACAGTGTGCATCAGATGCGCTCCCAGCGTCGTTGCCGAAGTTGTTGAGAGCGTACGATTCCGCGACACGGAGCACAACCATGACAATGAATTTTGAGCAATTTGCCCTATTCATGGGGCACCCTGCCTGCTACCGTCGAGCAGTATGCACAGTCTGGACAAAGTCGACTTACAGTTGCTCCGCGCTCTGTGCGCCGAACCGCGCAGCACGTTCGTGGCGCTCGCCCAGCAGCTGCGCCTCTCCCGCAACACGGTGCAGGCGCGCATGGCCAGGCTTGAGGAGTCGAACGCGTTCCTCTCCTTCGACCGCCGCATCAACCCGGTCGCGCTGGGCTATCCGCTGACGGCCTTCATCGAGGTGCACGTGCAGCAGAAACGCCTCGCCCAGATCGTGGCCGAGCTCGCCCGCATTCCGGAAATCGTGCAGGCGCACGGCATGAGCGGGGCGACCGACATCCTGGTGCGCGTGGTGTGTGCGGATGCCGACGACCTGTTCCGCATCGACGGCACCATCCTCGCCTGCGAGGGTGTCGATCGCACCGAGACGTCCCTGGCCATGGGCGAGCTGATCCCCTACCGGATCACCCCACTGCTGGAGCGCACCCGCCCATGACCGCGCTGCCGGTGACGTCCCTGCCGATGTTCCCGCTCGGGTCGGTGCTGTTCCCCTATATGCCGCTGCAGCTGCGGGTGTTCGAGGACCGCTACCTGGTCATGCTGTCGCGCATCCTCAAGGAGGAGCCGGCCGAGTTCGGCGTGGTGCTGATCGAACGCGGCCAGGAGGTCGGCGGCGGCGAGCGGCGGTTCCACTACGGGACCGTGGCCCAGATCACCGAACTCGAGGCCTCCGAGGGATTCGTCGGGGTGACCGCCCAGGGCGAACGCCGGGTCGAGGTCATCGACTGGCTGACCGAAGACCCGCACCCCCAGGCCACGGTGCGCGACCTTGCCGAGCTGGACTGGGACGACGACCTGCTGCCACTGCGGGACCGGGCCGAGCAGGCCGTGCGACGCGCCCTGGCCCTCGCAAGCGAATTCGCCGACCAGCTCTGGCCCTCGACGGTGGAGCTGTCCCGGGATCCGACGGCGGCCGCCTGGCAGATCGCCGGCATCGCCCCGCTGGGCCCGCTGGACCAGATCGAACTGCTGCGGTCCACCTCGATGGAGCAGCTCCTCACGGCGGTGATCGAGTACACCCAGGAAGCCGTGGACTCCCTCAGCGCGCCCTGGCCCGAAGAATAACCCCAATCTATTTGATAAATTCATCATATAGGTATATAAAGAAGTAATGATGTATCGTGCCACACGGAGCCTGAGTTGAGCGTCAAACGACTCCTGAACCTCATCCGAACCAGTGGCCGCATCGCCGAATCGGCCCCACCGGCCCCGGCCCTGTTCCCCGGCGCCGAGGTCTTCGGCGGCAGCGTGCAGGTGCGCTTCATCAACGCCGGCAGCTGCAACGACTGCGCGATGGAGGTGCAGAGCGCGTTCGGCCCGGTCTACGACGTCGAACGCTACGGCATCCGTCTGGTCGCGTCGCCGCGTCACGCCGACGTGCTCGTGATCACGGGTGCCGTGACCCGCAACCTGATCGAGCCGATGCGCCGCACCATTGACGCCACGCCGACCCCCCGCTTCGTGATCGCGGTCGGCGACTGCGCCATCACCGGCGGCGTCTTCGCCGAGGGTTACGGCGTGGCCGGGCCGGTGTCGGACTTCGTGCACGTCGACCTGTCCGTGCCGGGCAACCCGCCCGAGCCGGCCGTCATCGTCGAAGCACTGCGCCGGATGACCGGTCGATGACCGCCCTCGAAGCCGGCATGCTCGGCCAGACCCTGCTGCTCGTGGTCGCCGTCGCCGCGGCCCTGCTCACACCCACTTCATGGCGCTCGCGGGTCAGCGGATTTTTCTGCACCCTGCTCGCCGTGGCCGGCGTCGTCACCGGTGCGATCGCGCTCTCCGGCGGCACCGGGTCGCTGAGCATCCCCACCGCCCTGCCGATGGACCCGCTCGTGCTCTCCCCCGACCGCCTCGGCGGACTGGTCATGGTGGTCGTCTCCGTCGTCGGCGTGCTCGCCTCCCTGTTCGGGATCGGCTCGGCCCGCGTGGCCTCGGCCTCGCGCACCTCGTGGCTGTCGATGGCCGTGTTCCTCTCCGGCATGCAGCTGGTGCCGGCCGCAACCGACGTGGTGTCGTTCCTGCTGTTCTTAGAGATCATGACGCTCGGCTCCACGGCGCTACTGCTGGCCCACCACGCCACCCGCGGCACGGTCGCCTCCGCCCTGGTCTGGTACTCGGCGATGTCGCAGCTGAGCTTCTTCTTCGTGCTGGCCGGCTTCGCCATGCTCGCCGGCCTGGCCGGCGGCACCGGGTTCGCCGACCTCGCCACCATCGATCCCTTCACCTGGCAGGCGAGCGTGGGCTTCCTGCTGCTGCTGCTCGGCTTCGGCGGCAAGGCTGAGCTCGTGCCCCTGCACGTCTGGGTTCCGCGGGTGCTGCCCGAGGCCCCCGGCCACGTCGCCGCAGCGATGAGCGGCGCGATGGTCAACATCGGCGTCTACGGCGCACTCCTCGTCGTCGTACGGCTGCTGCCGAACGGCCCGGCCTGGTGGGGAGTGCTGATCATGGTGCTCGGCGGGGTGTCCGCGCTCTACGGGATTCTGCAAGCCTCCGTGGCGAGCAACCTCAAGGTGCTGCTGGCCTACTCCACGACCGAGAACATGGGGCTGGTGTTCCTGGGGCTCGGGGCATCCGTTTTGCTGCGCGCCGACAACGCAGCTGCCGCGGCCGACGCGGCCCTTGTCGCCGCCCTGCTGCTGATGCTCAGCCACGCCGCGTTCAAGTCCACCCTGTTCCTCGGGGCCGGCGCCGTGGCCCGCGCGGCCGGCGAGATGAATCTCGACCGGCTCGGCGGCCTCGGCAGCCGGATGCCCTGGACCGCCGCCGCGTTCGGCGGGGCCGCCATGGGCGCCGCGGCCCTGCCCGTCACGAGCGGGTTCGTCGCCGAGTGGATGCTGCTGCAGGCTCTGATCCACGGTTCACGGGTCGACGGGGAGGTCGTCTCCGTCGCGGCATCCGTGGCCATGCCACTCGCGGTCGCCGTGATCGCCCTGACCGCCGGGCTGGCCCTGCTCACCTTCGTCAAGGCCTACGGGATCGCCTTCCTGGCCCGCCCGCGCTCCCGGAAGGCCGCACTGGCCGACGAGGTGCCCGTCATCATGCGCATCCCGCTCGTGCTCGGCGCCCTCCTCGTGGTCGGGCTCGGCCTGCTACCGGGCCCGCTCGCCGTGGCCATCGGCTCGGCCGTGGGCCCGGCGTTCACCCCCGACGTGCGCACCATCGGCCTCGCCGGCCTGGACGCCCGCGGCATCGACGCCGTACTCGACCCCACCACCTTCATCGTGCTGGCCGGCCTGCTGCTCGCGCCCGTGCTGATCACGCTGTTCATTTCCGCCCGGCGCCACCCCACCCGTACCTCGCCGCTCCCCTGGGCCGGCGGCGGGTCACGGCTGCGGCCGCGGATGCAGTACACGGCCACCTCGTATGCCGAGCCGCTGGTGCGCGTCTTCGACGACGTGCTCCGGCCCACCCGCGACGTGGAGGTCACCCACGTGGGTGAATCCCGCTACCTGGTGGAACGCGTCCACGTGGAACAGACCGTGTCCGACGTGGTCGAGACCCGGCTCTACCGCCCGGTGCTGAACCTCATGCAACGGTTCGGCATTCTGGCCCGGCGCGCGCAGAACGGCAGTATCCATCGCTACCTGTCCTATTCCTTCGTCGCCCTGCTTTCCGTTCTGATCGTGGTGTCCCTGTGACCGGCTCCGCGGCGATCATCATCGCCCTGGTTCAGCTGGTGCTGTTCGTGTTCCTCGCCCCCCTCCTGATCGGCGTGATCCGCCAGGTGCGGGCCCTCCTCGAAGGCCGGGCCGGTTCCGGCATCTGGCAGCCGTGGCGCGATGTGCGCAAGCTCCTGGCGAAGAACCCGGTGCGCGCCGCCGACAGCAGCTGGATGCTCGCGGCCGGTCCGGTCACCCTCCTGGTCTCCAGCCTGCTGCTCTGCGCACTGCTGCCGCTGGTCGGCACCCTGCCGCTGCCGCTCATCCCCAGCGACCTGTTCGTGATCGTCTCCATCATGCTGGTCGGCGTGGTGGCCCTGGCCCTGGTCGGCCTCGACGCCGGCACCGCGTTCGGCGGAATGGGTTCCAGCCGTCACATGACCGTCGCCGCTCTGGTCGAGCCGACCCTGCTGCTCGCGGTCTACGCGCTCTCCATCCCGGCCGGCACCTCCACCCTCTCGCTGATCGTGGAGACCCGGCTCCTGAATCCGGCCGTGATCATCTCCCCGGTCAGCCTGCTGGCCATGGTCGCCCTGGCCATCGCCATCATGGCCGAGACCAGCCGTCTGCCGGTCGACAACCCGTCGACCCACCTCGAAGTGACCATGCTGCACGAGGCCATGGTGCTCGAGGCCTCCGGCCGCGACCTGGTCTGGCTCGAACTCGGCTCCTGGCTCAAGCTGGCCGCCCTGCTCGGCCTGCTCAGCAACCTGATCGTGCCATGGGGAATCATGACCGACTTCTCGGTGCTCGGCGTGATAGTCGGCGTGGGCACCGTCACCGTGAAAATCCTGCTGCTGGGCGTTGTGCTCAGCGTGGGTGAGGTCTTCCTGGCCAAGGCGCGGCTGTTCCGCGTGCCCGAGCTGCTGGCGGGGTCGTTCGCCCTCGGCCTGCTGGCTGTCACCGCTTCCTACCTGGTCGCTTAGGAGCATCCGTGTTCACCACCATTTACCCGCAGCTGATCGGTCTCTGCACCGGCACCCTGCTGCTCACCAGCGCCCTGATGGTCTGGCGGCACTCGCTGCTGGCGTCGATCCGGCTGCTCAGCGTGCAGGGCTTCGCGCTGGCCGCGCTGGTCGCCGTGATCGGCCTGGAGGAGGGCGAGGTCGAGGTGATCCTCGTCTCGCTGCTCGTGCTGCTGGTCAAGGGTATGGGCCTGCCGTGGGTGCTCGCCCGCGAGACCCACGCCACCACGCGAACGGATGAGGCGCCGCGCCTCAACCCGACGGCGGCCCTGCTGACCGTGGCGCTTCTGACCATCCTCAGCTACGTCGTGGCCAGTCGGGTGCTCGCCGGCGACATCAGCATCTCGGCCCACGCGGCTCCGATCGGCCTGGCCATGGTGCTGATCGGTTTCCTGCTGCTGGTCACCCGCCGGCAGGCCGGATCACAGCTGATCGGCTTCCTCGTGCTCGACAACGGCATCGCCACCGTCGCGTTCCTGACCTCGGGCGGTGTGCCGCTGTTCCTCGAGCTCGGCATCTCCCTCGACGTGCTGCTGGTCGTCGTCATCCTCTACGTCTTCGCCGGCCGTATGCGCACCAAGTTCGGCAACACCGAGATCGATCAGCTCAGAAAGTTGCACGACTGATGTCATTCGCCCTCTGGACCCCTCTGGCCATTCCGGCCCTCCTCGCCGTACTGAGCCTCGGCGTGCCCTCCCCCGCACTACGCCGGCTCAGCCCCATCGCCTCCAGCGTCGCCGTGCTCATCTCGGGCCTGCTCCTGGTGAGCGTCGTGCTCGCGGACGAAGTTCCCACACTGGGCGGCGGGCTGCTCCGCGCCGACGCGCTCAGCGCCTACATGCTCACCGTGGTCGGCGCCGTCGGGCTTGTCTCCACCTGGGGCGGGCTCGGCCACGCCACGGCCGAGCCCGCGCGGTTCGCCGGCTCCTACGACGCCCTGATCTCGATCTTCCTGGCCGCAATGAGCCTCGCGGTGCTCGCCGACAACATCGGCCTGATGTGGGCCGCGGTCGAGGCCACCACCATCGCCACGGCCTTCCTGGTCGGCCACCACCGCACCCCCCGATCGCTGGAAGCCGCCTGGAAGTACGTCATCCTCGGCTCCGTCGGCGTGGCCATCGCCCTGCTCGGCATCGTGCTCATCTACGCCGCCTCGCGCGGCACGGGCGAGGCAACCCTGTCCTGGCTCGTGCTCAGCCAGGCCGGCCTGCCACTCGACCCCGCGCTGATCCGAGCCGGCGGCGCCCTCGCCGTGCTCGGCTTCGCCACCAAGGCCGGGCTCGCCCCCATGCACAGCTGGCTGCCCGACGCGCACAGTCAGGCGCCCGCACCCGTCTCCGGGCTCATGTCCGGCGTCCTGCTCGCGGTCGCCCTCTACGCCATCCTGCGTATCCAGACCATCACCGACGCCGTGATCGGGCCGGACTTCCTGCGCATCATGCTCAGCGTCGGCGGGCTGCTCTCCCTCTTCGTGGCGGCGGCGCTTCTGATCCGCCAGCGCGACTTCAAACGGATGCTGGCCTACTCCAGTATCGAGCACATGGGCATGATGGCCGTCGGCGCGGCCATCGGCCCGGCGGCCCTGCCGGCCGTGCTGCTGTACGTGCTCGGCCACGGGCTGACCAAGGCCACCCTGTTCGTGATCTCGGGCCGCATCCTCGAGGTCGAGGGCACTCCGAAGATCGACGACGTGCGCGCCCTGCTCGTGCGGCGGCCGGGGCTGGCCGTGCCCTGGCTGATCGCCATGGCCGCTCTGATCGGGTTCCCCCCGTTCAGCATCTTCTTTTCCGAGGTCGGCATCATCGTGGCCGGCTTTTCCACCGGCCTGGGCGTGGTGGTCGGCATCGCCCTGGTACTGCTGCTCGTCATCTTCGCCAGCCTCACCCGGTTGACGGTGGCCATGACGATCGGGGCGCCTGCGGCCACGGCCGTCCCGGTCGTCCCGGCTGCGGCCGTCCCGGCTGCGGGGGCCGCGGCATCCGTCACCGGAGCCGTCCCGGTCTCCGTTCCGAGCGCATCCGTCACCCTGGCGGACGCCGAGCCGCA
Organism: Cryobacterium sp. M23; assembly: GCF_002929655.1. Lineage (NCBI taxonomy): Bacteria > Bacillati > Actinomycetota > Actinomycetes > Micrococcales > Microbacteriaceae > Cryobacterium > Cryobacterium sp. M23. The sequence continues at coordinate 23,406 of NZ_PJJV01000048.1, read as the reverse complement.
CCCGGACGACCCCCTCGTGCCGGACCGGTCGGGGCACGGGCCGATGCTGCCGCTCATCCTCGCCCTGGGCACCACCGCGGTGGTGGCCTTCATAGCGGAGCCGGTCGGCACACTCCTGACGCGTGCGGCCGAGGTTCTGGGAGGAATCCAATGACGACCCCGAATCCGGTGCGAGCCGCCACCGCCGAGGTGCGCACGCTCACGCGCGACGAACTCCGGGGCGAAGCCGCCGCCTTGCTGACCGATGGAAACCGGCTCGCGCTGGTCGCGGGCCACGACGACGGCGACCGGCTGCGCGTGGTCTACTCCTTCGTCGCCGTCTTCCCCCGGCGCCAGATCGACCTCGTCGTGCCCGTCCCCTATGACGACGCCTGGATTCCGAGTCTGGCCGACCTCTCGTTCCCGGCCGGCAACTTCGAGCGCGGCACCCGCGACCTGTTCGGCGTGCGGCCGACGAACCACCCTCAGCCCCACCGGTTGGTGCGCCACGGCCACTGGCCCCGCGGCTGGTACCCGATGCGGAAGGACGCCACGGCCACCCCCGAATTCGAACCCGACGTCGAGTCGTTCCCGTTCGTGGAGGTCGAGGGCCCCGGGGTCTACGAGATCGCCGTCGGCCCCATCCACGCCGGCATCATCGACCCCGGCCACTTCCGCTTCTCCGTGGTCGGCGAGACCATCGTGCGGATGGAAGCCCGCCAGTGGTACATGCACCGCGGCGTCGAGCGGCTCTTCGAGGGTCGTCTGCCTGCGGACGGCATCGATATGGCCGAGCAGATCGCCGGCGACACCGTCATCGGCCACACGCTGGCCTACACGATGGCGATCGAGGCGGCCTCCGGCATCGAGATCTCCGAGCCCGACCGCCTGCTGCGCGCCCTGCTGCTCGAACTCGAACGCCTCTACAACCACGTCTCCGACCTCGGTTCGCTGGCCAACGACGTGGGGTTCGGTGTCGTGAACTCGCACACTCAGCGGCTTCGCGAAACACTACTGCGCATCAACAAGACCGTCACCGGCCACCGCTTCCTGCGCGGGGCGCTGTCGGTGGGCGGGGTACGCGTTCTCGCCCTGCCGGATTCCGCCGCCCTCCGCGGCGTCGCCGCCGACGTTCAGGAGATCATCGCGATCACCCTCGGGCACGCGATCGTGCGGGACCGGTTCACCGGCACGGCCCCGCTGCCCACCGGCCAGGCCGAGGCCATGGGCACGCTGGGCTATGTGGCGCGGGCATCCGGTGTCGACGCCGACGCCCGCCGCGACCATCCCTTCGTCGATCTGGGTGAGCACTTCCACGTGGTCACCGACACCGGCGGCGACGTGCTCAGCCGCTACCGGGTGCGCGCGGGTGAGTTCGAGGTGTCCATTGCGGTGGCGATCGACCTCATCGCCCGGCTGGGCGCGCACCGTGGTGGTGCGGCCGCGGAGTCGTCTTCGGTGGCGGCGACGACGGATGCGGCGACGATGGGTGCGGCGAGCGGCCTTGCCCTCGTCGAGGGCTGGCGCGGAACCATCTGCCACCGGGTCGAACTGGGGCCAGACGGCGCCATCACGCGGCTGAAGGTCGTCGACCCGTCCTACTTCAACTGGCCTGCGCTGCCGGTGGCCCTGTCCGAGACGATCGTGCCGGACTTCCCCCTCGTGAACAAGAGCTTCAACCAGTCCTACGCCGGCAACGACCTCTAGCGGCGCGTCCGCTATAGCCCGGTGTCGAACCAATTCGTCCGGGACGGAGCAGGGCCTAGGGCTCGGGCTACCGCGAGTCCTGCTCGATGGTGCGGAGCAGGGCGTGGGAGTCTTCAAGGCTGGACACCAGCATCCGTTTGGAGATGGCCAGGAGCTCGGCGACACCCGGGTCCCGCAGACCGTAAAAGATGGTGTTGCCCTCTCGTCGGGTGGCGACAACGCCGGCGCGGCGCAGGACCCCCAGCTGCTGGGACAGGTTCGACAGTTCGGCGCCGAGCACCTCGGCGAGGCTGCCGACCGAACGTTCCCCGCCGACCAGCTGTTCCAGAACCTGCACCCGCAACGGATGCCCGAGAGCCTTGAAGAGGTCAGACTTCAATTGGGCCATGGGTAGTCCGGTCATCGACACAGTCTGATCATATCGCTAACCTGTAATACTTTCAAATAGGTGCTGATCTTGAGCCGCGGGAGACGGGATCGGTCGCCGGATCGGGAACACGCGAGACATCGGGCGGGCGCTCGACCACCGCGGGATGCAAAAAGCCCGCCCTGCCGGAGCAGGACGGGCTTTCCGTCTAGCCGACTAACCTGGCGAGAGGTTGTCGGTAGATCTAGCGGACTACGCCTCGGTCGAAACCGGTGCGTCCTCGGTGCCGGCCTCAGCCGACTCGTCGAGGACCGGGGCGAGCGAGAGCTTGCCACGGTCGTCAATCTTGGTGATCTCCACGAGGACCTTCTGGCCCACGCCGAGCACGTCTTCAACGTTCTCAACCCGCTTGCCACCGGCGAGCTTGCGCACCTCACTGATGTGCAGCAGGCCGTCCTTGCCGGGGAGTAGGGAGACGAATGCGCCGAACGCGGCGATCTTGACGACGGTTCCGAGGAACTGCTCGCCGATCTCCGGGTTGGTCGGGTTCGCGACGGCGTTGACCATGGCGCGAGCGGCCTCGGCCGACGGTCCGTCAACGGCGCCGATGTACACCGTGCCGTCTTCCTCGATGGAGATGTCGGCACCGGTCTGGTCCTGGATCGAGTTGATCATCTTGCCCTTCGGGCCGATCAGCTCGCCGATCTTGTCGACCGGGATCTGGACGCTGATCACGCGGGGCGCGGTCGGTGCCATCTCGTCGGGACGGTCGATGGCGGCGTTCAGCACGGCCAGGATGGTCGCGCGAGCATCCTTGGCCTGGGTGAGCGCGCCGGCGAGAACGGATGCCGGGATGCCGTCGAGCTTCGTGTCGAGCTGGATCGCGGTGACGAACTCGCTCGTACCGGCGACCTTGAAGTCCATGTCGCCGAGGGCATCTTCGGCGCCGAGGATGTCGGTGAGAGCCGCGTAGCGGGTCTTGCCGTCAACGGTGTCGGAGATGAGGCCCATGGCGATGCCGGCGACGGGTGCGCGCAGCGGCACACCGGCGTTGAGCAGTGACAGGGTCGAGGCACAGACGGAACCCATCGAGGTGGATCCGTTGGAGCTGAGCGCCTCGGAGACCTGACGGATGGCGTAGGGGAATTCCTCGCGCGTCGGCAGCACGGGGACCAGGGCACGCTCAGCGAGCGCTCCGTGGCCGATCTCGCGGCGCTTCGGCGTTCCGACGCGGCCGGTTTCACCGGTCGAGTAGGGCGGGAAATTGTAGTTGTGCATGTAGCGCTTCTTGGTGACCGGGCTCAAGGAGTCGATCGTCTGCTCGAGCTTGAGCATGTTCAGCGTGGTGACACCCAGAATCTGGGTCTCGCCGCGCTGGAAGATCGCGGAACCGTGCACGCGCGGGATGATGGCCACCTCGGCGTCGAGCGGGCGGATGTCCGCGAGCCCACGGCCGTCGATGCGGATGCCCTCGTTGAGAACGCGCGAGCGCACGACGAGCTTGGTGACCGACTTGTACGCGGCGGAAACCTGGTTGTTCGCGCTGGCGTCGAGTTCGCCGGCGGCGACCTTGGCCGCGATGGCCTCCTTGACGGATGCCTTGAGCGCGTCATCCGCATTCTGGCGCTCGATCTTGTCGGCGATCTGGTAGACGGCCTTCAACTGGTCGTACGCGAGAGCGGCGACGGCGTCGTAGGTGGCCGGCTGGTAGGACGGGAACACCGGGTAGGCGCCGGTCGGCTTGGCGGCCGAGGCGGCAACCTTCTGCTGCGCCTCGATGAGCTGCTTGATGAAGGGCTTCGAGGCTTCGATGCCCTCGGCGATGACCTCTTCGTTCGGCTTGATGGCGCCGCCCTTGATGAGGTTCCAGGCGTTGTCGGTGGCTTCGGCCTCGATCATCATGATCGCGACGTCCTGCGCGCCGTTGGCGTCGGTCACCACGCGACCGGCGACGACCATGCTGAACACGGCGTCGACGATCTGCGAGTGCTTCGGGAAGGCAACCCACTGGCCGGAGCCGTTCTCGTCGGGGATGAGGGCGACGCGAACGCCACCGATCGGGCCCGAGAAGGGGAGGCCGGCAAGCTGGGTCGACATCGAGGCCGCGTTGATCGCGAGCACGTCGTAGTACTCGTCCGGCGCGATGGCCAGAACGGTGACGACAACCTGGATCTCGTTGCGGAGTCCGTCGACGAAGGACGGACGCAGCGGCCGGTCGATCAGACGGCAGGTGAGGATGGCCTCGGTCGACGGGCGACCTTCGCGACGGAAGAAGCTGCCCGGGATGCGTCCGGCAGCGTACATGCGCTCTTCGACGTCAATGGTGAGGGGGAAGAAGTCGAAGTTCTCCTTCGGCTGCCTGCTGGCGCTCGTGGCGGAGAGAAGCATGGTCTCTTCGTCGATGTAGGCGGCGGCAGAGCCCTGCGCCTGCTGGGCGAGACGCCCGGTTTCGAAACGGATGGTGCGTGTGCCGTACTTGCCGTTATCGATAACGGTTTCGGCGAACGTGATTTCTGGACCCTCCATATGGGGGTTCTCTCCTTTGGTTTTTGCTTCTCGCCATTCTGGCGATGAAGACTCGGTTGCCCGTATGGCGCGCGAGCTGGACGCGGAGAAGAAGGGTGCGAGAGCTGGCCACCAGTAGAAATTCACCAACTGCGGATGTTGCCGGCAAGTTGGGAAACCACCACCGAGGACCAGCGCGCTGCCGGTCTGCTCCGTACTAAGCGTGATTCTGCGTGGCCAATCCGAGGATTAACCTCCTCAAGCCTAACAGAAGACGTTCAGCCTGCTGGTTTTCCGCGCCCGGCCGCGGCCCGGTCCGGCAGCACGGCGTCGAACACCGGGCCGTCGACGCAGACCAGCGGCCCCTCGACGGCGGGATCCGTGGCGACGGGCGCGGCGCATCCGTGGCAGTAGCCGAGGCCGCAGGCCATGTGAGCCTCCAGCGAGACCTGCACCGGCGCGCCCCACTCGGCGCCGAGATCGGCGGCGAGGCGGGCGAGAACTCCGGCGCCGCAGGCCAGGATGACGTCGGGCGGGGCCCAGGCGAAAAGCCCGCGCAGCCGTTCGCCGAGCGCCGGCAGCGCGCTCGAGCCGTCGTCGTCGGTGACGGGGATGACCGTGGCGCCCAGCTCGGCGCAGTCGGCCAGGCCGATCAGGTTGGCCGGCGACCTCCCGCTGAGCACGACCGTGGCGGCGATGCCGAGCTGGGCGGCGTCTTCGACCGAGCCCATGATGGCGCAGACGCCGACACCGCGGCCGATCATCAGGGCCGTGCGGGGCGCCTCTGGACCAGTCTCAGTCGGGAGGGCGGCATCCGGGAACTCGAAGCCGCGGCCCAGCGGGCCGGTGACCAGGAGGCTCTCGCCCACGAGTACGTCGGTGAGCGCGGTGGTGCCGCGGCCGGCCGAGCCGTAGATGACCTCCACGGTGCCCTGGTCGGGGTGGCGGCGGTGGATGGCCATCGGGCGTGGGAGCAGGAGGCGCTCCCCACCTGTGGGGGGCACGGTGATCATCAGGAACTGTCCGGCGAGGGCGGTCGTCGCAATGGTGTCGGTGGCCAGTACGAGCCGGCGGTACCGCTCTCCCACGACCTCGTGTACGAGAACGCGGGCGTCGTCCCAGACCGGGTCGGGCCGAGGCATCCGTTCGGGCGGGCGCACCGCGATGAGGCCGTCCAGCGCGGCCTCGTCGGCCGCGGCGAACGCTTGCTGGCGGCGCAGGGCGGCGAGGGCCCCGAGGGCGGTCGTAACGGTCATCAGGCCCTCCACAATTCGATCAGTTCGGTGATGTCGGCCGCCGCGACGCCCTCGCAGCGCTCCTGCACGGCGCGAACGATTTCGACCATGGCGAACGGGCGTCCGAAGCTGGCCGTGCCGACCTGCACGGCGCGGGCGCCGACCGAGAAGTAGTCGAGGGCGTCGTCGGCGGTTTCGATCCCGCCGCAGGCGATCACCGGGATGTCGACCGCTCGGGAGGCCAGCCAGACCAACCGCAGCACGATCGGGCGGATATTCGGGCCGGACAGACCGCCGATCACGTTGCCGAGAATGGGGCTCCGCGTAGCGGCCGTGAGCGGCAGCGCCGGGATCGAGTTGGCCACGCAGACGGCGTCGGCGCCGGCCGCCTCAGCGGCCTGGGCACAGTCCGCGATCGAAGAGACGAGCACCGGCAGCTTGACGATCAGGGGCTTGTCGGTCTCCAGGCGCACAGCATGCACGACCTTCCCGATGGCGTCGGGATCGGAGCCGATGTCGGTGCCGTGGCGGTCGAGGTTCGGACAGGACACGTTGAGCTCGTAGGCGTCGCCCGCGCCCCGCAGGCCCCGCACGACAGGGGCGTACTCGCCCGAACGGTGGCCGCCGACGCTGACGATCACGGGCACGCCGAGCGCCAGGTAGAGCGGGTGTTGCGACGCCAGGTAGCCGGCGGCCCCGCGGCTCGGGATGCCGACACTGTTGACCATCCCGGCCCGGAGCTCGGTCAGCCGGTGCGCCGCGTTGCCGCCGCGCGGGGTGCCGAACACGGTCTTGGTGACCACGGCGCCAAGCTCGGCGACCGGGATCAAGCGTCCGAGCGAAGGCCCGAAGCAGCCCGAGGCCGGCATGACCGGGTTGGCGAGGGTGAGGCTGCCGATTCGCACGGAGAGGTCGACCGCCACGGAGGCGGCGGGACGGGCGTCGAAGAAGGCGCGGCGCGCATCCATTGATGGCTGAGGCGGCGCGATGGTCATGGTGTCTGCCTCCGCGGGAGAGGTCACGGGCGGGCGACGGATGCCGCGAGCCGACTTATCGCGGCGTCGGCCTTCAGCGAGGCGTGCGTGGGTGCGTCGGGAACGTGGGCGGGCCGGTTCACGGCCAGCTCCGTACGGAGCACGGGCACCACCTCGCCGCCGAGGATGTCGAGCTGATCGAGCACGGTTTTCAACGACAGTCCGGCGTGGTCGATCAGGAATAGCTGACGCTGGTAGTCGCCGAAGTAGTCGCGCATGCCGGCGTAGCGGTCGATGATCTGCTGCGGGCTGCCGACGGTCAGCGGCGTCTGCTCGGTGAACTCCTCGAGGCTCGGGCCGTGGCCGTAGACCGGGGCGTTGTCGAAGTAGGGCCGGAATTCGTCGACGGCGTCCTGCGAGTTCGTGCGCATGAAGACCTGCCCGCCGAGGCCCACGATGGCCTGGTCGGCTCGGCCGTGGCCGTAGTGCTCGAACCGGGCCCGGTAGAGCCCGATCAGCTTGAGGTAATGCTCCCTGGGCCAAAAGATGTTGTTGGCGAAGAAGCCGTCACCGTAGAACGCGGCCTGCTCGGCGATCTCCGGGCTGCGGATGCTGGCGTGCCAGACGAACGGCGGCACCCCGTCGAGCGGGCGCGGCGTCGACTGGAACCCCTGCAGCGGGGTGCGGAACTGGCCCTCCCAGTCCACGACGTCCTCGCGCCACAACCGGCGCAGCAGCGCGTAGTTCTCCAGCGCCAGCGGGATGCCCTGGCGCACGTCCTGGCCGAACCACGGGTAGACCGGGCCGGTGTTGCCGCGACCGAGCATCAGGTCGACCCGCCCACCGGAGAGGTGCTGGAGCATGGCGAAGTCTTCGGCGATCTTGACCGGGTCGTTCGTCGTGATCAATGTCGTGGCCGTGGAGAGGATGATGCGCTCGGTCTTCGCGGCGATGTAGCCGAGCAACGTCGTCGGCGACGAGGGCACGAAGGGCGGGTTGTGGTGCTCGCCGGCGGCGAAGACGTCGAGGCCAACCTCTTCGGCCTTCTCGGCGATGGCGACCATGGCCGTGATGCGCTCGTGCTCGGTGGGGGTGTGACCCGTCGTGGGGTTGACCGTGAGGTCACCGACGGTAAAGATCCCGAATTGCATGTGCAGCCTCCCACTCGCGCGGCGCGCAGCGCGCATGGACGATTCTATTCGCTGGCGGCAGCGGCCAATCGGCCGAGCGAGCGCTGGATGGCAACAGCCGCGGCCCCGCGGGCCCAGGAGGAGACCCCGCTGTCGTCAACGACGATTGTCAGCGGTGTCGCATCCGGGTCGCGGTCGGCTCGGGCAGCGGCGATGACCTCCTCGGATGCCAGCGCCCACAGTGGCATCCCCTCGCCGGAGAGCACGATCGTGTCGAGCATCCCGATATTGGCGATCACCGCGATCAATCGGCCCAGTCCGCGACCGGTGGCGGTGACGACGGATGCCGCAGCCCGGTTCCCCTCCACCGCGAGCCGGAGCACCTCGTCGTAGTCGACCTCGCGGCCGAGGGCCACGCTGACCTGGGCAGAAACGCTCTGGCTCGTGAGCATTGCCTGCGAGCAGCCGCGGTGTCCTTCCGGGCAGAGCGGCCCGTTCGGGTCGAGCGGGATGTGCCCACCGAGGCCCAGGCCGCTGTCGGCCGTCACGATCACCTGGTCGTTGACGACCAGTCCGTAGCCGACGCCGACGCCGATGGTCAGAACCGCGAAGGTCGGGGCACCCCGGACCGCTCCGAACCACTGCTCGGCGGAGGTGAGCGCGACGACATCGTTCTCGATCGTGACCGGAATTCCGAGCAGTCGCTCGAGCCGCGTGGCCAGGTCCACGTCGTGCCAGCCCAGGAACGGCGCCCGGGTCACGACCCGGGCGTCGGTGACATGCCCACCCACGCAGACGCCGAGCGCCGACAGCCCGTCCGGGCCGCCGAGCTCGCGCACGACCTCGTCGATCCGGGCCACAACGTGCTCGACAGTGTGATCGGCGAGCACCCGCCGGGCCGAGCCCACCTCGTTGGCCCGCAGGTCGGTGAGCACCGCGAAGACGTCGTCGCCGGTGAGTTTCACCCCGACGAGCCGACTGGCATCCACCCGGACGTCCAAGGGCCGGGCCGGGCGCCCGACGGTTCCGTCGCGGTCTTCGCTGCCCTCGACGAACAGGCCACAATCGAGGAACGGCTTGCTCAACCGCGTCAGGCTGGCCGGTGACAATCCCAGGCGACGGCCGAGGTCGCTGCGGGAGATCGGGCCGTGGATGAGCACGGCTCGCGCGAGTTCCCGGGAGGTCTCGCTCACTGTCGACGCCGCATCCGTGGTCATATCTGCCCCCTGAGGTGCCATTTATTCCATAGTGGCATGAATGCTCTGGCCCGAGCGGACTTTTCATCCCGCGAGAGCGGCAATTGTCGTCCTATTCTTTTTGCCGTAGAAAGATTCATGCAGCGACATGACGGCCTAAGGAGTCCCGCAATGACGGATACAACGACGTACCAGACACCCGCCCGGCGACGCCACCGGTCGAGGAGGTTGCGGACGCTCCGGCGACCCGTGGCACTCCTCCTGGCCGGTACGCTCGGGCTCGGCGCCCTCAGCGGCTGCGCCCCGGGTCAGAGCGACGTCGTCACCCTCGACTTCTTCCAGTTCAAGTCCGAGGCCATCGCGGACTTCGACGGCATCATCGCCGATTTCGAGGCAGAGAACCCCGACATCCGGGTGACCCAGAACGCCGTCCCCGATGCGGACACCGCCATCCGCACCCTGCTGGTCAAGAACAAGGTGCCCGATGTGATCAGTCTGAACGGATCGGGGAACTTCGGCCAGCTGGCGCGGGCCGGTGTCTTCCACGACTTCAGTGACGACCCCGTTCTCGACCGGATCAACCCGGCCGTTCAGGACATCGTCGGGGCCCTCGGCTCCTACGAGAACGAGGTGAATGCCCTCGGCTTCGCGAACAACGGCAACGGCGTTCTCTACAACCGTGACATCTTCGCCGCGCAGGGCATCGAGATCCCCACCACCTGGGACGAGCTGATCGCCGCCTGCGACACGCTCCAGGCGGCCGGTATCGCCCCGTTCTACGGCACCGCGGCCGACGCATGGACGGTGCAATCCTCCCTGAACGGTATCGGCGCCCAACTCGGCGGCGACGATTTCTTCCCCGATCTCCGCGCGGAGGGTGAGGAGGTGGGTCCCGACTCGGCCGTCTCGTTCGCGAAGAACTACGGCGAGACGTTCGAGAAGCTGCAGACGCTGTATTCCTACGCGCAGGACGGCTACCTCGGCCGCACGTACGAAGACGGCAACCTGGCTTTCGCGAACGGCGAATCGGCCATGCTGATGCAGGGGATCTGGGCCCTCAGCCCGATCCTGGCCAACAACCCCGACATCAGCGTCGGCGGTTTCCCCTACCCTGTGACGGATGACCCGGCCGACATCGAGCTCGTCTCCGGTGTCGACGTGGCCATTGCCATCGGCCGCGACACACCGCGCCTCGCCGAAGCCCGACTTTTCGTGGACTTCCTCTTCCAGGAGGAGGTGCAGAACTCCTTCGCAGCCTCACAGAACATGTTCTCGACGGCCCGGGACGCGGCCGAGAGCACCAACCCGGCCCTGGCGGAACTGCAACCGTACTTCCAGGCCGGCCGGATCACCGGTTTCGTCGATCACCAGATCCCGGCGAGCATCCCGCTCGGGCCCATCGTTCAGCAGTTCCTGACCGACGAGAACAGCGCGAAAGCGCTGGCCACCCTCGACAACGAATGGCGCAAGGTCGCGTCACGCACCACCTCGACACGAAGCGGAGACTAACTGATGGCTACTTCCGTCCTGACCCGGCCCCGGCCGGAGCAGACGCCCCGAGCGTCGCGGCCGAGCACGGCGCGGCGACGCGTCGGCGCCACCCCGCGCGCCTTCTACTGGATGGTCGTCCCCGCGGTCGCCGTCTTCGCGCTGCTGCACACCGTCCCGGTACTCATCGGCATCTTCTTCTCCTTCACCAACTACGCAGGCTTCGGCTCGTGGGACTTCGTCGGGTTCGGCAACTTCATCGCCCTGTTCCAGGACGACCGGGTACTGAAGGCCTATGGCTTCACCTTCGGCTTCGCCATCGTCGCCACCATCCTCACCAACGTGATCTCGCTGGCCATCGCGGTCGGACTCAACGCGAAGATCGCGTTCCAGTCCACCTTTCGCGGCATCTTCTTCATCCCCTACGTGCTGGCGATCCTGGTCGTCGGGTACGTCTTCCAGTATTTCTTCGCCAATTCGCTCCCCCGGATCCTGTCGAACGTCCCGGTGTTCCGTGACAACATCCTCACCAACCCGGACTGGGCGTGGACGGCCATCCCGCCAACGCGGTGCTGTTCGTCATCGTGATCATGCTCGTCTCGTTCCTGCAGTTCCGAGTTCTTCAGCGCACGGAGGCCGACTTCTAATGGCTATCACCATCGACTCCCCCGCCACGGTCGAACCCGCATCCCCCCGGGCGGCCCGTGACCCGCGCGGTATCCGGCCTATCAAAGACAACCGCACCCGGATCAACTGGTGGGCCACCGTGCTGATTGCGGTCTGCGCGATCACCGTGCTGGTGCCGCTCTACTTCGCCGTGATCACCGCGCTGAAGACCCCCGACCAGCTCGGCGGCACCGGGTTCGCGCTCCCCACCAGCGTCCACTGGGAGAACTTCGCCGACGCCTGGACGCTGACCAAATTCCCGCAGGCGCTGATGAACACGGCCCTGATCACCGTCGGCGCCGTCATCCTCACCCTGCTGACGAACTCGCTCGTGGCGTACGCGATCGCCCGCAACCTGCACAAGCCGTTCTTCACGGGCGTCTACTTCTACCTGCTGTCCGCCATTTTCATCCCGTTCCCGATCATCATGCTCCCAGTCGTGAAAGAGACGGCCCTGTTCGGTCTGGACAACCAGGTCGGGTTGATCTTGCTCTACGCGGTGTTCGGGCTCTCGCTCAACGTCTTCATTTACGTCGCGTTCATCAAATCGATCCCGATCGAGCTGGAGGAGGCGGCCTACACCGACGGGGCGACCACCTGGCGGGTTTACTGGCGGATCATCTTGCCCTTGTTGACCCCGATGAACGCGACCGTCGGCATCCTCACCTGTGTCTGGGCGTGGAATGACTTCATCCTGCCTCTCGTCGTGCTCTCCGACCCGGCGGCACGCACCCTGCAACTCTCCCAATTCGTGTTCCAGGGCCAGTTCAACACCAACTACTCGGCCGCGTTCGCCTCATACCTGATGGCCATGGCCCCGCTGCTGATTGTGTACATTTTTGCCCAGCGCTGGGTTATCTCCGGCGTGATGAGAGGATCGATCAAATGACGACACCCGCACCAACGTCCGGGATGACCGCCCCCGCGACCACCCCCGCGACCGGCGCCTCCTGGTGGACCAGCGCCGTCGTCTACCAGGTGTATCCGCGCAGCTTCGCGGACTCGGACGGCGACGGGATCGGTGACCTCGGCGGCATCCGTTCGAAGCTCGACTATCTCTCCGAGCTCGGCGTTGACGCGGTCTGGCTCTCTCCGGTCTACCCGTCGCCGCAACATGACAACGGCTACGACATCAGCGACTACCAGGACATCGAACCGGTCTTCGGCAGCCTGGCGGAGTTCGACCTGCTGCTGGTCGAGGCCCACGAGCGCGGCATCAAGATCGTGATGGACCTGGTGGTGAACCACACCAGCGACGAGCACGCCTGGTTCCAGGAATCACGCTCGTCGCTGACGAACCCGAAGCGCGACTGGTACTGGTGGCGCAAGCCCCAGGCCGACGGCGGCCCGCCGAACGGCTGGGGCAGCGCCTTCAGCGGCCCGGCCTGGACGCTCGATCCCGCCACCGATGAGTACTACCTGCACCTGTTCGCCAAGCAGCAGCCCGACCTCAACTGGGAGAACCCCGAGGTGCGCGAGGCCGTCTACGCGATGATGAACTGGTGGCTGGACCGCGGCGTCGACGGCTTCCGGATGGACGTGATCAACTTCATCGCCAAGCAGGTCGAGCTGATCGACGGACCGACCCCGGCCACCGGCGGCGGCTCGCCGATGGGGGCGCAGATCCATGAGTTTCTGCAGGAGATGCACCGCGAGGTCTTCGACGGCCGCGGAGGGCGGCACCTCACCGTCGGCGAGATGCCGGGCGTGAGCACCGACGACGCCCTGCTGTTCACCGACCCGGCCCGGCGCGAGGTTGACATGATCTTCCAGTTCGAGCATGTGGGCCTCGACCAGGGCGAGCACAAGTTCGAGGTGCTGCCTCGCAGCCTGACGGCGCTGAAGAAGAGCCTGTCACGCTGGCAGGAGGGTCTGGCCGAGACCGGCTGGAACAGCCTCTACCTGAACAACCACGACCAGCCCCGATTGGTGTCGCGCTTCGGCAACGACACCTCCTTGCGCTACGAGTCGGCGACTCTGTGGGCCCTGGTGTTGCACCTGCACCGCGGAACGCCCTACATCTACCAGGGCGAGGAGATCGGCATGACCAACGTGCGGTTCGACTCCATCGACGACTACCGTGACCTCGAATCCCTCAATCACTACCGCGAGGCCGTGGAAGAGTTCGACCTGGACCCCGGCACCGTGCTCGCCGGAGTGCAGACCATGGGCCGCGACAACGCGCGCACGCCCATGCAGTGGGATGCCTCGCCGCAGGCCGGTTTCAGCGCCGGCACGCCGTGGCTGGCCGTGAACCCGAACAGCGTCACGGTGAACGTGGCCGCCGACCTCGCGAGCGAGCGGAGTGTGTTCCGCTTCTACCAGCGCCTGATTGCGCTGCGGCATGAGAGCGAGGTGGTCGCCCTCGGCGATTTCACCCTGCTCGAACCCGACCACGACGCGCTCTACGCCTTCACTCGCAGCCGGGGTGACGAGACGCTGCTCGTCGTCGCGAACGCATCCGATGCCCCATTCACCGACCTGCTTCCGATGGACGTCTCCGGCGCCGATCTGATTCTGGCCAACTATCCGGCCACAACGGATGCCGCCGCACCGTCCTCGAACCCGGTGCTGCGCCCCTGGGAGGCGCGCCTCTACCGGCTGTAGGTCGGCGCAACCCGCCTCGACCGGGGCTCCTCACGGCGCACCAGTTTGAACGCTGTAAGGACGAGGCCGACGATGACACCGAGCACGGCGCCGCTCCCGTTCGCGACCAGATCGCGCACATCCGGGACCCGGGTCGGCAGGAACTGCTGCGTGAACTCGATTGAGCCGGTGAGTAGGACGGCCACGACGATCGCCAGCCACCAGAACCGGCGTCCGAGCAGGAGCAGCAGAAACACGCCGATCGGGATGAACATGGCGATGTTGGCCGCGAATTCGACCCGCCCGTAGGTGATCCAGTCGGTGGAGTCGTGCCGGTTGAAGAATCGGAGCGCCCGGAGCAGCAGCTCGTTGTTCCCACTGTCGAGCGGCTGCGGCCCGAGCGTCACCCAGCCCACGAACGCCAGATAGGCGAGCGTGACCAGGGACAGGACGGGATGGCGGTGCAGCATGGCTCCATCCTTCCCGATGGATGCTGGGGGTCACCCCAGTGACGGCCCCCGACCGCGAAAGCGCGCTACTTGCCCAGCGCTGCCTTCTCCTCGGCGATGACCTCGTCGCGGAGGGTTTCGTCGAAGACGCGCTTGGCCTCGATACCGACGACGGAGTGACGGCGGCCGTAGAGGAAATACACCGCGATGCCGATCGCGAGCCAGACCGCGAAGCGCACCCAGGTGAGCGTCGTGAGGTTGAGCATCAGCCAGAAGCAGAGCGCGGCCGACAGGATCGGCAGGAAGGGCGAGAAGGGCACCTTGAAGGCCCGGGGCAGGTCGGGGCGCTTCTTGCGCAGCACGACCACGGCGATGCTGACCAGCACGAAGGCCGATAGCGTGCCGATGTTGATCATTTCCTCGAGCACGCCCACGTCGGTGAACCCGGCGATCAGGGCGACCGCGGCGCCGGAGATGATCTGCACCCGGGCGGGGGTGCCGCGCTTGGACGAGGTGACACTCAGGCCGCGCGGCAGCAGGCCGTCGCGGCTCATGGCGAAGAGCACGCGGGAGAGGCCGAGGAGCAGCACCATGATCACGGTGGTGAGCCCCACCAGAATGCCGACCGAGATGACCTGGGCAGCCCAGCGGGCGCCGACCGAGATGAACGCCGTCGCGAGTGAGGCATTGGGGTCGTCGGCGAGAACGGTGTACGGCACCATGCCGGTGAGCACGAGGCTGACGCCGAGGTACAGCACCGTGACGATGGCCAGACCGGCGAAGATGCCGCGCGGCAGGGTCGTCTGCGGGTTCTTGACCTCTTCGGCGCTGGTGGCGACCACGTCGAAGCCGATGAACGCGAAGAAGACCAACGAGGCGCCGGCGAGCAGACCGAACAGTCCGTACTGGGCCGGCTGGGCGCCGGTCATGAACGAGAAAAGGGATTGCATCCAGACGTCGCCGTCGCCGCCCGCGGAGGGCACGGCCTCGGGGATGAACGGCGTGTAGTTCTTCGGGTTGATGAAGAAGGCACCCACGACGATCACGAACACCACGATCGCCACCTTGAGGATGGTGAAGATGCTGGCGACGCGCGCCGACAGCTTGGTGCCCAGCACCAGGAGGGTGGTGAAGATTGCGACGATCACGAACGCGCCCCAGCTGACCTGCAGTCCGAAGACCGCGATCGTGGCCGGGACATCCCAGTTCCAGAGTTCGAAGACCTCACTCAGGTAGATTCCCCAATACTTGGCGATCACGGCCGCGGCGGTCAGCATCTCGAGGATCAGGTCCCAGCCGATGATCCAGGCGAGCAGCTCGCCGAGGGTCGCATAGGTGAAGGTGTACGCCGAGCCGGCCACGGGAACCGCCGAGGCGAACTCCGCGTAACACATGATGGCGAGCGCGCAGGTGACCGCGGCGAGGAGGAACGCCAGGGTGACGGATGGCCCGGCGTAGCTGCCGGCCGCCTTCGCACCGACCGAGAAGATCCCGGCACCGACGGCAACCGCGACGCCCATGATCATGAGGTCCCAGGTGCCCAGCGTGCGCTTGAGGCTGTGCCCCTTCTCGAGGGAGTCGGCCATGGAGGCCTCAATGCTCTTGGTGCGCCAGACGCTCATAACTGGGTGCTTCCGTTCCGTTGGGTGTCGGTCAATGCTAGGCCCCCGCCGGGCTTCCCCGACCCCGGACCCCGCAGACCCGGGGGCCGCACCCCCTAGCATTGAGCGGTGCCCACCACCCTCCGCCACTCCCCCGGGGCCAGGGTCGGCCTGTCGATCGCGGTGGCCACCGGCCTCTACGGCATCTCGTTCGGCGCCCTGTCGGTGTCGTCGGGGCTCGACATCTGGCAGACCTCGGCGCTGAGCCTGCTCCTGTTCTCCGGGGGCTCCCAGTTCGCGTTCATCGGGGTGATCGCCGGCGGCGGCAGCGGTGCGGCAGCCGCCGGCGCGGCGGCGCTCCTCGGCATCCGTAACGCGGTCTACGGGATGCAGTTGAACGCCCTGCTGCACCCTCGTGGCTGGCGCCGCTTCGCCGCCGCCCAGGTCACCATCGACGAATCGCTTGCCACGAGCACCGGGCAGACCGTGCTCGTCGAGCAGAAGCGGGGGTTCTGGGTCGCCGGTCTCGGCATCTTCGTGCTGTGGAACGTATTCACCCTGATCGGGGCGCTCGCGGGCGACGCCGTGGGCGACCCGAAACAGTGGGGCCTCGACGGCGCGGCGGTCGCGGCGTTCCTCGGGCTGCTCTGGCCGCGGCTGCGGTCGAAGGAGGCCGGCGCGATCGCCGCGGTCTGCGCGCTGGCCACCGTACTGACCGTGCCGCTCGTTTCGCCGGGCGTGCCCATCCTCGTGGCGGCTGTCGTCGCCGGTGCCATCGGCTGGTTCGGTTTTCGGCACGGGCCGGCGGGCGAGGGTCTCGAGCCCGACGTCGACCCCTATCCCGGTCCACCCGATGCACCCGGTTCGACGGATGCGCAGGCTCCCCGATGAGCGTCTGGTTCTGGATCCTCGTGGCCTGCGCGGCGGCGTTCCTCACGAAGCTGCTCGGCTATCTCGTGCCGCAGAAGTGGGTCACCAACGCGCGCATCGCCCGCGTCGCCGGCGGCCTCACGATCGGCCTGCTGGCTTCCCTGACGGTCGCGAACACCGTGGCCACCGGCCAGGACCTCGTCGTCGACGCCCGGCTCGGGGCGCTCGTCGTCGCGGCGATTGCGCTCTGGTTCAAGGCCCCGTTCCTGGCGGTGGTCATCGCGGGCGCGGCAGCGGCCGCCGGGCTCCGGCTGCTCGGTCTGGGTTGAGGGTCTCGCGCGCCAACGGGGGCGGTAGGGTTTTTCCAACGGCAATGCGTCCGTCGACGTTTTTCGATGATGAAGAAAAGAGTGTGTGATGTCCGGGAAATATGAGCTCTACGCGGAACGATCCGGCGGATACCAGTTTCGGCTGAAGGCCAACAACGGCGAAGTGATCGCGACCTCCGAAAGCTATCACTCCAAGGCGGAGGCCCTCAAGGGCATCGAGGCACTGAAGGCCCACGTCAAGTCGCACGTGGTCGACATGACGGAACCGGACGCCTGAACGGATCTCGGTTCTGCCGAGTGAGTCACCGTCGATTGGTCCTGTGGCTCCCGGAGAGTCGAAGCTGACTGCACCGTGTGGACGCTGGTCATCCGGCGCACCGTGTGCGGCGTCGAACCAATTCGACGGAGATTCTGCCGTAAAACGGCTTTATCGAAGTATTCGGGGCCGATACGGCCACAATCTCCGTCGAATTCGTTCTGGACGGAGTCACTGCACCGCGGCAACCGCCCCCGAACCCCAGCCCTCGACGCCATCCCGCCCACGGCTGTGGGGGTTCACTCGTCTAGACCGCCGCGAGTTCCTCGGCCGCGAGTTGCTCTCCGGTGAAAAGCTCGGCGGCGAGCAGTTCCAGCGTGCGCGCACGCCCGGGTGAGGTCGCCGCGTCGGCGCCCGTGTGAGCGGAGGCGATCGGCTGCAGCATGACCTCGTCGACCCCGAACTTCGCCGCGAGGGCACGGATGCGCGCGGCCGCGGCGCCGGGCTCGTCGATGATCCAGGCCGCGGCCATCCGTTCGATCATCTGGAGCAGCGCCGGCGCCATCGGTGCGGCGGCGGCCTCTTCGACCGTCGCGAGCGGGCCGAGCGGCAGGCCCGATCTCAGGCGCGCCATCTGCTGCATCTGCGGCAGGGCGAGGGCGAGGGCCTCGACCCGGGTCTCGGCGACCGACACGTTCAGGGTGAGGATGGTGCGGGGGGCGTCGAGGGTCTCGCTGGGGGTGAACCCGCGTCGGTACAGCTCGAGGGCCGCTGTGGTGCCGTCGCCGGCGAAGTGGTTGGCGAACACGTAGGGCATGCCCTGCCGGGCGGCGAGCCGGGCCGAGTAGTCGCTGGAGCCAAGCAGCCAGATTTCGGGCATCCCGGTGGCGGCGGGAGTCGCGTGCAGGGTGTAGTCCTGACCGGAGGTGAGGCTGAGCGAGGCCCCGTCGGGGTGCAGCAGCGCCGCGATGTCAGCGATGTTGCGCGGAAACGCGTCGACCTCGCTCACTGCTCCACTCGAGCGCAGTAGTGCGGTGATCATCGGGTCGCTGCCGGGCGCACGGCCCAGCCCGAGGTCAATGCGCCCGGGGAAGGCCGCCTCGAGGATGCCGAACTGCTCGGCGATCACGAGCGGAGAGTGGTTGGGCAGCATGACGCCCCCGGAGCCGACCCGGATGCGTTCGGTCTGCGCCGCGAGGATACCGATCAGCACGGGCGGGTTCGTCGACGCGACCGCCTGCATGTTGTGGTGCTCCGCGACCCAGTATCGGGTGTAGCCGAGCCGGTCCGCGCTCTGGGCGAGGTGCACGGCTGCCGCGATCGCCTCAGCGGAGCTTTGCGAGGTGCGGACGGGGATCAGATCGAGCACGGAGAGGCTCAGCGCGGAGGTAGACATCGGTGGGGGAAACCGCGCCGGGCCCGGAGATATTCCCGGTTCCCCGCCCCGGACACACAAACGGGCCGCCACCCGGAAGGTGACGGCCCGCTTGTAAGAAGATCGCGGTGTCTTCGAAAAGTGCCTTAGCGGCGCAGTCCGAGGCTGCCGATCAGTGTGCGGTACCGAGTGATGTCGACATCCGACAGGTAACCGAGCAGACGACGGCGCTGACCAACCATGAGGAGCAGACCACGACGCGAGTGGTGGTCGTGCTTGTGCTCTTTCAGGTGCTCCGTGAGGTCCAGGATGCGCTGCGTGAGCATTGCAATCTGAACTTCGGGGGACCCGGTGTCGCCTGGGTGGGTAGCGTACTTTTCGATGATCGCCTTCTTTGCATTAGCTTCGAGTGCCATAGATGGGATCCCCTTTCTCTCACTGCGCGGTGCCCGGGGCCGAATGCCTGGGCTCTCTTGATCCGCGGCCGTCAAACGGCAACCGTCCGAGTTTAGCAGAGTCCGAGAGGTCGGCTGGAGCAGCAGGAGCAACGGCCAGAAGATGCGGGCTGCGATCTCGGCCGGGGCGCTGACCAGCTGCTCGTGCGCCCTCCCGAACCGGATGTAGAGCTCACTGATCGGGTGCCGCCGAGGCCGTTGATCATCAGGGCCACCCGGTCCCCGACACGTCCGGCAGGTCCCCGACGACCGCGTCGCGCATCTCGTCGGTCATCTCATTCGCGGTGGTCAGCTTCGCGCGGCGTCGGCCCGGTTCGCCATGGATGCCCACGCCCATCCACGCGTGTCGAGGTTCGCGGCGGCGATCCCCTGGTGCATGTCCGGCACGAACTGCTTCGGGCTCCGGGATCGGGCGAACCGATGCTACGTTCTCCGGTGTAGCTGGCCCGGCCGCGACGGGCCTGCAGCATGCTCGTGGCGTCCGCACTCGCCCGCGCAACCAGGGACATCCGGGCGAGTTGGGTTTCCGGGTCACGGCCGGCGGCCACCTCGGCTTCGAGCGTATCCGTGGCCGGCACGAGGGCGTCGAGCAGGGTCTTGTCTCCCAGGTCGGACTTGCCGCGGGCCTTGATCCCCTCGGTGGCGGCCCGGAGCATCGCCACGAATTCGGTGTCGAACAGGGCTGAGCGGGTCATCGGCTCTCCAGATCGGGGGCCGAGCGGTCGGGGGCGCTGAGGATGGTGGCGAAATTGGACAGGTCGACGAAGAATTCCGGCTCCAGACCCAGCGGGTCGCGCAGCGTCACGGTGGTGGGGCCGCCGGGGTCCCCGAGCGACGACACCACCAGGGCCGCCCCGGTGAAATCTTCGTCCGCGGTGTAACCGCTGATCGTGATCACGGTGCGGAGGCCCGCGGCGAGCGCCGACCGGAGGCCGTTCGCACTGTCCTCGACGACCACGGCGTCGGCGGCGTCGATCCCGAGTTCCCGTAGGGCATGCAGGTAGATGTCCGGGGCCGGCTTCTTCCGGTCCACGATGTCGCCGGCGAAGACCCGGAACTGCGCGGCCAGCTCGGGCCCGAGTGTTTGCGTGAGCACGGCGCGCACGGATTCCTCGGCCGAGGTGGAGGCCACGGCGAGGATCCAGCCGGCGCCCGCGGCTTGTGCGACGAGTCGACGGATGCCCGGGCGGGCCGTCAACGCGCCGCTCGCCACCCGCTCGGTGTAGATCGCGCTCTTGCGCCGGTGCCAGCCGGCGACGGCCGAGTCGAGGGCCGCGGGGTCGTCCGCCGGCAGACCGAGCACTCCGGCCACCTCCGGGGTGAGGATGCTGCGCATCCGTTCTTTTCCTCCCCCGATCGTCACCTTCTGGACGTAATCGGAGTCGCTCCACTGCACGGGCACCGAGAATTCCTCGAAGGTCTGGTTAAAGGCCGGCAGGTGGCCGTCGCGTTCGGTGTCGGCCAGCACGCCGTCGCAGTCGAAGATGAGAGCGGGCATCGCCTCAGGCCTTCCTCGCGTTGCCGATGGCGGCGAAGGCTCGGTCGACGGCTGCTTTCAGCGGTGAAATCGCCACCTGTGCCTCCCCGGTCAGATGCCGCCCATCGTAGGCTCGCCACCCCGAGCCGACAATGGGGCGGCCTAGGCGGGCTTCGCCGGCTGAGGCCGGTGCCGGATGGAGAACTTCGCCCGCTGGGTGATCGACTGATCCGGCCTGTCCCAAACCTTGATCATCGCCCAGCCCACGGCGACGAGCGGGACCGCCAGAACGGCCCCGGCGATACCGCCGAGGATGGTGCCCACGGTCAAAGCGACGAGGATCACCAGCGGATGCAGTTTCAACGCCCCCGCCATCACCACCGGGTTGAGAAGGTCACCCTCGATCTGGTTGACCAGGATCACGATGGCCACAACGATCAGCGCCACGAGCGGCCCATTGGTCACCAACGCCACGAGGGCAGCCAGGATGCCCGCGATGGTCGCCCCGATCAGTGGGATGAACGCCGTGAGGAACACGATCACAGCCAGCGGCAGGGCCAGCGGAACTTGCAGGATGGCCAGCCCGACGCCGATCAGAACGGCGTCGAAGAGGGCGATGATCGCCGTTCCCCGCACGTACTGGCCGAGAACCGTCGGGGTGACGTCGCCGATCCGGTGGGCGCGCTCGAGGCTCTCGCCGTGCAGGAAACGTAGGAAGAAGTTCCAGATCTGGCCGCCGTCCTGGAGGAAAAAGAACAGGATCACCAGCACGAGCAGGGCTCCGGTGACCAGCTCCACCGCGGCGGACACCCCGGCGAGCGCCCCCGTGCCGAACTGTGCGCTCGTGACGAAGCCCACGATCGCATCACGCACCGCGTTGAACTGCTCCGAGTCGAGCGCGATCGGGCCCTCGACCAGCAGCCCCTGTAGTTCGTCGAGCCCGTCGCCGGCCGCCACCACCAGCGCACCCCACTGGTTGCGCACCGCGAAGACGATGAGCGTGACGATGCCGCCGAGGATGAGTGCCCCTGCCAACAGGGTGATCCAGGTCGCGAGAATGACCGGGAGGCCGCGCGTGCGCAGCCAGCCGACCAGCGGTGCCAGCGCCGATGCCAGGATGAGCGCCACGAGAACGGGGATCACCACGAGTTGCACCTGCACCAGAGCGTAGACGGCGCCGGCGGTCAGCACGACCACGACGATGATCTGGGTGGAGCGGATGGCCCACCGGCCGAGCCGGCTGGTCAGTAGGGTCTGCAGGGACGGGGATGAGGGGTCGTCGACGCGCATGCTGACACCATAGGCACCTGTGCAGCATCGGTAAACGGCTGCCCGGCCGAGTGCCTCCTAACCGATTCGGGCGGAACCCTGGCCCGGCGTCGAACGAATTCGATGGAGATTCTGCCGGGAGAGCGCTCTTTCCCGGGTTTTCGGGGCGTTTCGGGCAGAATTTCCGTCGAATTCGTCGCCCTCATCCGCGCCATCTGCAAAACCGCCGAAACCGCCGCGCAGCGAAACGGCGGCCGGTTCCCGGTCCCGCTGGTGGTGGAGCTCGACGAGTGCGCGAACATCGTCCGCTGGCCCGAACTGCCCTCGGTGTATTCGTTCTACGGGTCGATGGGCATCATCCTCAACTCCTACTTCCAATCCCGCGCCCAAGCGATCGATGCGTTCGGGAAAGACGGGTGGCAGACCCTTCCTCCGCTCCCTGGCCGCCCTCATCGGCGAACACGACGAAATCACCTACGGCAGCTCCACCGGCAAAGACGGCCACCAATTCACCTCCACCAACACCCGCAAGGTCAACACCCTCGACATCGCCGCCCTCGGCTCCCTCCCCGAATGGCGCGCCATCGTCTTCAGCTCCAAATGCCGACCCGTCATGGTCAACACCGTCCCCTGGTTCCGCGACAAAACACTCACCACCACCATCAACCGCACCACCCCGCCCACGGCAATGGACCCGGTACCGCCACTGGTGCCCGACGACAACACTGCAGAAGTGGCAGCACATGGCTGAGCACGATGACTACGACTCGAGCGACGCAGAGGAAGACGCGGTCGATGTCCGCCAGATGTGCCTTGAATGGTTGACCGACCACCTTGCGACCGTCGAGGTCGTCGGAACCAAACCCACGCCGTGGTGCACCCGATGGTGGTTGCACCCGGAGGTTGTCGCCAGGTTCAAGGCCCTCTGGCAGGCCAGCATGCAGGCTGACGCCAGTGTCATGGACGGTGACGCCGGCGCTGTGTCGTCCTGGTGGATCAACCACTGGGACCGCCACGCCACGGTGATCTTCGACAAAGGACACGGGCCGTTCCGCGACTGTGACCCCGATCAAGGACACCTCTACCGCCGCAAAGATAGATCTGCCGCGGTCGTGCCGGCGTCAATGCCGCCCGATGACGTGGAGGTGTAGTGGGATCCGCAGATCAAGTAACTGAGCGCGGAAACGATCGATTCTGCTTTCGGATCTAGTCAGATTCAGGAGGCTTCGACCGACGCTGTGCCGACGGCGGTCCCCAGGTCAGCGACGCTTAGTACGGAGCCTCGACGCGCAGAAACGTGGTGTTGCTCCTCCTTTTATCGTTTGCGTCAGTCCAATGCGCCGAGAAGGGGACGCTATGGCTCCAACTGGTGTCGATCCGTTCACCCACGAAATCCACAGTTGTGCCGACGGCGACAGTATGAGAACTGCCGCCTTCGTTCCGGAACCGGGGGCGAGACCCGGTATGCTGCGATGAGCATCATCCAATTGGT
>NZ_PJJV01000044.1:0-35036 GCF_002929655.1 Cryobacterium sp. M23 | reverse complement strand
GGGGCGGCGGGGCGGTGTACAGAGATCAGACCCGGTCGGGAAGCGGGTCGGCGGTGACGGCGGTGACGTCGGTGACGTCGGTGTCGGTTACGGCGGTGTCGGCTGCGACGGATGCCTGCGCTGCGGCCCCTGAGAACAGCCGCGGCCGCAGCCACAGCGCCACATAGACGAGGGCGACGAGCACCGGCACCTCGATCAGGGGGCCCACGATGCCCGCCAGGGCCTGGCCGCTGGTGGCGCCGAAGGTGCCGATGGCCACCGCGATCGCCAGCTCGAAGTTGTTGCCGGCGGCGGTGAACGCCAGGGTCGTGGTGCGCTCGTAGGAGAGCCCGGTGAGCTTGCCGGTGGCGAATCCGGCGGCGAACATGACAGCGAAGTAGACCAGCAGCGGCAGGGCGATCAGGGCCACGTCGAACGGGCGGTCGATCACCTGGCGGCCCTGCAGGGCGAAGAGCAGCGCGATCGTGAACAGCAGCCCGTAGAGGGCGAACGGGCTGATTTTCGGCAGGAACCGACTCTCGTACCAGTCGCGGCCGCGGGTGGCCTCGCCGACCCGGCGGGACAGGTAGCCGGCCAGCAGGGGAATGCCGAGGAAGACGAGCACGCTGACGGTGATCGCCCAGATCGAGAACTCCGCGCTCGTGGTGGACAGGCCGAGCCAGGCGGGGAGCACCTGGAGGTAGAACCAGCCCAGCGCGGCGAACGCGATGACCTGGAAGACGGAGTTGAGGGCCACCAGGAAGGCGGCGGCCTCGCGGTCGCCGCAGGCCAGATCGTTCCAGATCAGCACCATGGCGATGCAGCGGGCAAGGCCCACGATAATCAGGCCGGTGCGGTATTCGGGCAGGTCCGGCAGGAAGATCCAGGCAAGGGCGAACATCAGGGCGGGCCCCAGCAGCCAGTTCAGCACCAGCGAGGAGACCAGGAGGCGGCGGTCGCGGGCGACTGCGCGGGCATCCGTGTAGCGAACCTTGGCCAGCACCGGGTACATCATCACGAGCAGCCCGATCGCGATGGGCACGCTGACCGAGCCGATCGTGATCGCAGCGAGCAGGTCGCCGACGCCGGGTGCGACGACCGCCAGCAGCAGGCCCAGGGCCATTGCCGCGAGGATCCAGACCGGCAGGAGACGGTCGACGGCCCCGAGCCGCGCCGGGGCGATGGTGTTTTGCGCGGCAGCCGGCTGCACGGTGGGCGGGGCGGTGGGCCGGGCGGTGGTCGATTCGGGGAAGGGCATGTGGCTCCGTGAGCAGGTAAGACAAAAATCGGCGGGTGGGACATAAAATCAGAGGTGTCGATAGGGAGTCTTCCCCAATGCATCGATGGATGTCAATTTATGGGAGATACTGTTCAGATGTCGTTCACCGAGACCCGTGCCGTGCCTGAGGCGTCGACCGCTGCGGTCGCCGTGGATTTCGTGACGGATGCCGCGGTTGCTTCGGATGTCGCAGATGGCGCGACGGATGCCGCCGCCGCGGCCGCTGCCTGCTGCGCCCCTGCCGCGCGCGAGGCGATCGGCGCCGATGAGGCGGAGCGGCTCGCCCGGCTGCTGAAGGCCGTGGCCGACCCGGCCCGGTTGCGTCTGGTCTCGCTGGTGGCCGCGCACGACGATATGGAGGCCTGCGTCTGCGACCTGACCGAACCCCTCGGGCTCAGTCAGCCCACCGTGTCACACCACCTCAAAGTGCTGGTGGATGCCGGTATCCTGACCCGCGACAAGCGTGGCACCTGGGCGTACTACCGGCTCGTGCCGGGCGCGCTCGGGGCGCTGGCGGATCGGGTGCTCGGGCTCTGAATTTGCGGCTCTGCGTTTGCGGCTCTGCGGCTGCTGCTCTGCGGGTGCGGTGCAGAGTTTGCGGCTCCGAGTTTGCTGTGCTGAGTTTGCAATGCTGCGCGTGCGGGCTAGGCTGGAAGGCTGAGTTTTCGGGCGATCGCGCGTGGCGTCGATCCTGGGCCGCCGGCCGGAACATCCGTGACCGAACTGCGCAAGCCCATTGCTTTTTCAGGATACCGAGATATCCTCAGTACTTGTGCGCGAAGCCCCGCGTCGTGCGGCGCACTTGGACACTTCCTCTGAGGGAGCGTCGTTCCCCGTGGGATTGCTCTGCGCTGTGAGCGCATTCTCCGTCTGAGTGAGGTTCCGGCTCCCCCTCACCCGAACCGCGTAACCGCGCCGACGAGAGCTCTTACCATGCCCATTTTTCTCCTGTTCCCTGCCTGCCGCGTTTCGGCGGAAGGTGCCTATGCAGACGCCTAGGCTCATCAGGTTGCCTAGGCTCACCAGATTTACCCTGATCCCGCGTCAGGCCGCCGTCGGCGGATTTGCGATGCTTTTCGCCGGACTGCTCACGGTGGTCCTCGGCATTCCCGCACAGGCCTCGGAACTCGATGTCTACGGATGGCTGCCGCCGGCCGCCGTGGAAGAATCGGTGCGGGCCACCGCGGAAGCCTCAGCGCATGCCGCCGAGCCCGATCCCGCCGCGCGTGCTGCCGCCGCCCCTGATGCCTCCGCCGCCGAAGCGTCGCTACAGAGCCTGATGCCGAGTGCGGCGGCCACCGCCACCGTGCAGCGCGACGGTTTCACGGTCACTGATGCGCCGAAGCCCGAGCCCATGCCTGCCGCCCCTGCTGCGGTTCCGAGTGCCGACGATGCGGCCGCTCCGGCCGCCGCTGGTGCAGCCGTGCAGTGGCCCTTCCCGGGCTCGGTTCGCCTCTCCGATCCCTATGGTTCGCGCGATGCACCCTGCGGGGGCTGCTCGACGTTCCACAAGGGGCTCGATATGCTTCCCGGCGAGGGTGCACCTGCCCAGGCGGTTGCGGACGGCGTCGTGCGTGAGGTCTCCGCCACGGACAACGGCGGCTTCGGCGTCTACGCGATCGTCGACCACACCGTCGATGGACAGCTCGTCAGCAGCGTCTATGCGCACTTCCAGGCCGGCTCGCTGCAGGTCTCCGCGGGACAGTCCGTGGGCGTGGGCACGCACCTGGGCAACGTGGGCAGCACCGGCGAGAGCACCGGCCCGCACCTGCATTTCGAGATCCTGATCGACGGGATCACCCCGACGGATCCGTACGCCTGGCTGTCGCAGCGCGCCGGCCCGATGTAGTCGCGAGGGGCGCGCAAGTTCCTCGGGGTGCTCGGGGTGCGCCGGTTGCGCGGTTTGCGCGGTCTGCGCGGGGGGTCGCTGCGTGACGGCGGGAGCCCGTGCGGGGGTGGAAGGCCCGGCTCAGGCCGGCAAGTGCCCGGCTCAGGCCGCCTCGCCGGTTCAGTTCTGCGGCATTGTCCTGCTTGGCCCGCAGCATCCGCCCTGAACGAATTCGACGGAGTTTTTGCCGATTCACCCCCGAAATCGTCGAAACCGGCCTACGGGCAGCAAAAAATCTCCGTCGAATTGGTTCCCACCCGGGATCCTGGGTGCCGAAGTGGGTGGCGGTAGCGGTGGTGGCGGCGGTTGCGATGGTGGTGGTGGGGGTTGCCGTGGGTTGTGGGCTCGTGCGGCAGCGGCTCAGGCCGGCGTTGCCGGGAGGTCGAAGTAGAGATGGGCGTGAGCGCGGCATCCGTCGTTGAAGGCGGCGCCGCACGCAGGGCACGCGGTGGTTGCCCGGTAGTCGGCGATCGAGAGTGTGCCGCGGCAGACTCCGCAGAGGATGGCCTGCTCGGCCCAGAGGTCGGCCGGCCAGAGCCGGGCGGCATGGGTTTCACCGGCGGAGTGGCACTGGTAGCACGGGTAGAAGCGCCCGCAGCAGAAGAATCTGATCGCCACGACGTCGAGCGCGGAACGGTAGTGCACGCAGCGGGTCTGGGCGTCGACGGTCTGTCCGTGGATCTGCATGGTGGTCCTTCGTGCGAGAGACGATCGCGACTGCACGTGGGGGTGGGGCGGCGTCGGGGATGGGGCCGGGGCGTCGGGGGTGAGGCCGGGGCGCCTCGCGGTGCCCCGAACCCCAGGCGCTACTCGGCGGTGGCCTGCGCTGTGACGAAGGCCTCGAAGGCGGCCGGGTCGTCGAGGGCGCCGGGGTAGGAGACGCCGTTGACGAGCACGGTGGGCGTGCCCTTGACCTGCTCGATGTCGGCGTTGGGGAGAGGGCCGTCGAGGGCGCGTTGAGTGGCGGTGCCGACCCAGGAGGCGAAGGTGTTCTCCGTGATGCAGGTGGCGACCTTCTCGTCGGTGACGCCCGCACTGGTGGCCAGGCTGACCAGGTCTTCGTCGGTCAGGCCCTCGGTGTTCTCCGCCGGCTGGTTCGCGAACAGGGCCGCGTTCAGGGCGAGCACGTTCTCGGGCTCATAGTTGGCGACGCACGCGACGGCGGCCGCGGCCCGGGTCGGGTACTTGCTACCGGCCGAAACCGGATCGAGGATCGAGATCGGGTGCAGCTCGAGCGTGGCGGTGCCCGCGGCGACCCAGCCGGCGATCTGCTCGCCGTTCGTGGTTTCGAACTGGCCGCAGAAGGGGCAGAGGTAGTCCGCGTAGACCACGATGTTGGCGGTGTCGCCGAGGGTTGTCGGGTCGGTTGCGATGGGGTCCTCGTCGGCGGCCACGGAGACGGTCTCGACCGGGACGATGTTGGTGCCGTCGCCGCCGAGCAGCACGCCGTCGCTGGCCATGTTGAGCGGGCCCGACGCCGCAGGTCCCTGGCTGCCGACCACGACGAGGGCCACGACCACGGCAGCCGCGATCAGGCCGGCGCCGATGCCGCCGCGCAGAAGCCAGCGGTTGCGCTTCTCCTTTTTCTGCTGCTCCTCGCGGAGCTGGCGGGCGCTTTCACGCGCCATCTCGCGGCGATCCTTCTTGGGGGGGACAGGCTTGCCGTAGACATTACTCATGAACTAATGCACCGTTTCGTTGCGACTGGCAGGTGGTTCCAAGGTTAGAGGGTCCGTCTCCGGGGGAGGTGCAGCGGGGCTGTGAGGGGGCTGTGAGCGCGGAGCCCCAGCTTCGGGCGCCGTGGGCGGAGCCGGCTCAGGCCTGGGCGCGGTGGACCTCGTACTGGGCCCGGATGAGCGGGCGGCAGTCCGGTTCCGGCGCGGCGGCGAGGGATATCGGCCAAACCGGGCGGCTGCCGGTCAGCGCCCACGCGGCCTGGACGGCGGCGCCGTCGGCAACGTACTCGCCCGGGGTCGGAACCACGACCGGGCAGTCGAAGACCTGCGCCGCGATGGCCGCGACGACCGGGCTCTGCGCGGCGCCGCCGATCAGCAGCACCCGGTCGGCCACCACCCCCTGCGCCCGTACGGCGTCGAGGCCGTCGGCGAGGCCGCAGAGCATCCCCTCGATGGCTGCGCGTGCGAGGTTGGGCCGGGTGCTCGAGGTGAGGGTGAGTCCGAAGAGGCTGGCCGTCGCGTCCGGCAGGTTGGGCGTGCGTTCGCCTTCGAAGTAGGGCTGGAGGACGAGCCCTTGGGCGCCGGGTTCCGCGCTGAGCGCGAGGCTCCCGAGCTCGTCGTGCTCAACCCCGAGGAGCAGCCGCACCGCGTCGAGCACCCGGGCGGCGTTGAGCGTGGCCACAAGAGGCAGGGACAGTCCGCTGGCGTCGGCGAAGCCGGCGACGGTGCCCGTGGCATCCGTCGTCGGCTGATTGGTGACGGCGAAGACCGTGCCGCTGGTGCCGATGGAGACGATGACGTCCCCGTCGCCCGCGCCGAGTCCCAGTGCGGCGCCGGCGTTGTCGCCCGCGCCGACGCCGATCACGATTCCCGCTGGGGACGAATCCGACAGAGGGGCCGTGGTGCCGGCGGTGTCGCCGGGGCCGAGTACGCGGGGGAGGATGGCACGGTGCCCGAGGGCGCGTTCGAAGAGGTCGAGGTCGTAGGCGCCCGTGGTGGGTGACCAGTAGCCGGTCCCGCTCGCGTCGGAACGGTCGGTGGTCAGCTCGTCCAGTTGCGGCCCGAGGGAGCTCGCGTCGGCCGGGCCGTAGCCGCGCAGCCGCCAGGTGAGCCAGTCGTGGGGGAGGGTGACCGCGGCGACGCGGGCGGCGTTGAGCGGTTCGGCGTCGCGGAGCCAGCGCAGCTTCGTGGCGGTGAACGAGGCCACCGGCACGAGGCCCGTGCGCCGGGCGTACTCGTCGGCGCCGATCTCGGCGATCAGGTCGGACGCGGCACCGGCGCTGCGGGTGTCGTTCCAGAGCAGTGCCGGGCGGATCACGCGGCCTTCGGCGTCGAGCGCGACCATGCCGTGCTGCTGGGCGGCGACGGAGATCGCGGCGACATCCGCGAGCCCGCCGGCGTCGGCGAGGGCGGCGTGCAGCGCCTCCCACCAGCGCTCGGGGTCGACCTCGGTGCCGTTCGGATGCGACGCACGACCGCTGCGCACCAGGGCGCCGGTGTCGGCATCCCTGATCACGATCTTGCAGCTCTGGGTCGAGGAATCTATTCCGGCAACCAGTGTCATGGCTTCATTCTCCGCTCGGGGCTCGTGCGTCGTGGGGCATGGGTCGTGGGTCGTGGAGATTGGGCGTGGAGATTGGGCGTGAGGAGGGGGTGCGACGAGGGGGTGCGAGGAGTGGGCAACTCAGGAGAAACGGATGCCGCGGGCCTGGGTACCGCGGGCACGGTGCGGGATCCGCGGGCCCGGCCGCCGCATCCGGAGGATCTCCCGCGTCAGCTACAGGATCGGACTCCTGAGTGAGCCATGGGGCCAGCCGGAGCCCGGCACAGGGCCGGCCACCGTGGCCGGCCCCGCGCATCGGGATCCCGTTAGCGGGCGCCGAGCAGGTGCTCCAGCGCCAGCTGCTGCAGCCGTACGAAGCCGAAGCCCTTGCCGCCGAAGTAGGCATCCGTGTCGAAGTCCTCGTAGGAGGCGCGGTCGGCGAGCAGATCGTCGTAGCTTTCGCCGGCTGCCAGGGTGGGCGCGGAGAGCTCCGGCACGCGTGCCGCTTCGAGCATCTGCTGCACCTCGGGGTCGGCGCGGAAGGCCTGGGTGCGCTCCTTGAGCAGGAGGTAGGTGCGCATGTTCGCGGCGGCCGAGTCCCACACGCCGGTGATGTCCTCGGTGCGGCTGGGCTTGTAGTCGAAGTGGCGGGGGCCTTCGTAGGACGGGCCGCCGTTCAGGCCGCCGTTCTCGAGCAGGTCGACGAGCGCGAACGCGTTGTGCAGGTCGCCGTGGCCGAAGACCAGGTCCTGGTCGTACTTGATGCCGCGCTGGCCGTTCAGGTCGATGTGGAACAGCTTGCCCTGGTACAGCGCCTGGGCGATGCCGGCGGCGAAGTTGAGCCCGGCCATCTGCTCGTGGCCGACCTCGGGGTTCACGCCGACCAGCTCGGGCCGGTCGAGAGTGGTGATGAACGCCATCGCGTGACCGACCGTGGGCAGCAGGATGTCGCCACGCGGTTCGTTCGGCTTCGGCTCGATCGCGAAACGGATGTCGTAGCCCTTGTCGGTGACGTAGTCGCCGAGCAGGTTGACGGCCTCGCGGTAGCGATTCAGGGCCGCACGGATGTCCTTGGCCGAGTCGTACTCGGCGCCCTCGCGGCCGCCCCACATCACGAACGTCTTCGCGCCGAGCTCGGCGGCGAGGTCGATGTTGCGCAACACCTTGCGCAGCGCGAAGCGGCGCACGCTGCGGTCGTTCGAGGTGAAGCCGCCGTCCTTGAAGACCGGGGCGCTGAACAGGTTGGTGGTGATCATCGGGATGATCAGGCCGGTGTCGGCGCAGACCTGCTTGACCCGGTCGATCTGGGACTGGCGCTCGGCATCCGTGGAGCCGAAGGCGAACAGGTCGTCATCGTGGAAGGTCAGGCCGTATGCGCCGAGACGGGCGAGGTTCTCGACCGCGTCGACGACGTCGAGTGGCGGCCGGGTCGGGCCGCCGAACGGGTCGCTGCCGTTGTAGCCGACGGTCCAGAGCCCGAAGGAGAACTTGTCGTCGCGGGTGGGGGTCAGGCTCACATCACTCAATGTCATTTCACTACTTCCAATTCAGCTGCGTCGATGATTTGTTGATTACCCAAACATATATCAATCGTGACCAGAACGGGACGGTTTGCCGGAAATGATCCGAATTTGCCTCCGGCGGGAACTATTAGCCTGTGTTGCGGCGCTCGATCCGGGCAGAAGGGTATGGCCTGGATAATGAATCCACCTCGATTGCGCACAAATAGCGGAATCTCGGGACAACAGTTGGCAATTGGCTCTCCAATTAGATATGTTTTGTTCACAAACAAAGTCGTCCGCGACTGAGTGCAGGCTCACCCGCAGAGTGGTCCGCACAGCTTGGCCCTGCACCGAATTTCACACCTGACCGTGTGAGTCCGCATCGCATCACGCTTTACAACGAGGTAACCGTTCGTCCCCGTTTCGCGTTACGCAAAATGGTCGGTCGGAGTGCACCTCGTTGCAGCAGGAGTCGGAATCTCCGCCCCTGCGCCTGGCAGCATTCAGAGAGGAAAGCACCAATGTCCCTGACCAAGAGGATCATCGCCGTAGCGGCGACCGGAGCCGTGGCCTTGTCGCTCGCGGCATGTTCCGGGACGGGCGCACCGGCCGGCGACGGCGTGGAGGCCATTGCCGACTGCAACGTCGGCATTACCATGCCGACCCGCGCCCTTGAGCGCTGGATCAACGATGGTGAGCAGCTCAAGACGCTGCTCGAAAAGGCCGGCTGCACCGCCGACCTGCAGTACGCCGACAACAAGACCGACCAGCAGATCAGCCAGATCCAGAACCAGATTGCCGGCGGGGCCAACATCCTCGTCGTCGCTGCCATCGACGGCCTCCTGCTGGGCCCGGCGCTGGAAGAGGCCAAGACGCAGGACGCCACGGTCATCGCCTACGACCGCCTGATCGTCGGCACCGAAAACGTCGATTACTACGCGACCTTCGACAACTACGAGGTCGGTACCCTGCAGGGGGAGTACATCGTCGACCAGCTCGGCCTAGCCGACGGCGCCGGCCCGTTCAACCTCGAGCCCTTTGCCGGCAGCCCCGACGACAACAACGCGAAATTCTTCTTCTCCGGCGCCTGGGACGTTCTGCTGCCCTACGTCGAGAACGGTCAGCTCGTCGTTCCCAGCGGTCGCTCGCCCGAGTCCAACGCGGACTGGGCCTCGATCGGCATCCAGGGCTGGGCTTCCACCCTCTCCCAGGCCGAGATGGACAACCGCCTGTCGTCCTTCTACTCCGGATCCGAGAAGGTCGACGTTGTGCTCTCGCCCAATGACAGCCTCGCCATCGGCATCCTGGCGTCCCTGAAGTCGGCGGGCTACGCACCCGGTGAGGACTACCCGATCATCAGCGGGCAGGACGCCGACAAGGCCAACATCAAGGCGATTCTCAAAGACGAGCAGTCCATGAGCGTGTGGAAGGACACCCGCACGCTCGGCGAGCAGGTCTACAACATGGTTCTGCAGATCGCCGCGGACGAAGAAGTAACCGTCAACGACACCGAGACCTACGACAACGGCAAGAAGATCGTGCCGTCGTTCCTGCTCGACCCCGAGGTCGTCGTCAAGGAGGACATCCAGGTCAAGCTGATCGACTCCGGCTTCATCAAGGCATCCGACGTGGGACTGTAACCGGTCCCACACCCCGGTCGGCCCCGCGCGAGCGGGGCTGACCACCTCGGCCCTCACCGGGGCCGGCAGATCTACACACTCGCTATCGATCAGGAGGCTGCCCTTGGAGCACACGACCATCCTCAGGATGCACAACATCGTGAAGGATTTCAGCGGAGTGAAGGCACTCGACGGGGTGTCCATCGACGTCGTTCGCGGGGAGGTGCACGCGATCTGCGGCGAGAACGGCGCCGGCAAGTCAACGCTCATGAAGGTGCTCAGCGGTGTGTATCCCGCCGGCAGTTTCGAGGGCACCATCGAGTTCGAGAACAAGCCGGTCTCCTACAAGACGATCAATGACAGCGAAGCCGACGGCATCGTCATCATCCACCAGGAACTGGCCCTCAGCCCCTACCTGTCGATCGCCGAGAACATCTTCCTCGGAAACGAGAATTCCAACCGGGGCATCATCGACTGGAACAAGACCAACCGCGAAGCGTCCCTGCTGCTCAGCCGGGTCGGCCTCGCTGAAAGCCCGGCCACCCGGGTGCTCGAACTCGGCGTCGGCAAGCAGCAGCTCGTGGAGATCGCCAAGGCGCTCTCCAAACAGGTGAAACTACTCATCCTCGATGAGCCGACCGCCGCCCTCAACGATGAGGACTCGGCGCACCTGCTCGGCCTGATCGAACACCTGCGCGGGCAGGGCATCACCTGCATCATCATCAGCCACAAGCTCAAAGAGATCAAGCGGATCGCCGACAAGGTCACCGTCATCCGGGACGGCAAGACCATCGAAACCATCTCGATGGACGGACCGGACGCCACCGAGGCGCGCATCATCCGTTCGATGGTCGGCCGGGAACTCAACAACCTGTTTCCGCCGCGTGAACCCAAGATCGGCGCCGAACTGCTGCGCGTCGAAGACTGGACCGTGTACCACCCGGTCGATACCGCGCGCAAGGTCGTCGACGGGGCGTCCTTCAGCGTGCGCGCCGGCGAGATCGTCGGGTTCGCCGGGCTGATGGGCGCCGGCCGGACCGAACTGGCCATGAGCATCTTCGGCCGCTCGTACGGTACCAAGATCACCGGCAGCGTCTTCAAGAACGGCGACGAGATTCAGATGCGCACCGTCGACGAGGCAATCCGCCACGGCTTCGCCTACGCCACCGAAGACCGGAAGCTCTACGGCCTCAACCTCATCGGTGACATCACGGTGAACGTTTCGGCGGCGGCCCTCGGCAAACTCGCCAAGTGGGGCGTCATCGACCGGCACCGCGAATATAAGGTCGCCAACTCCTATCGCGAGAAGATGAACATCAAGGCGCCGAGCGTCACATCGATCACCGGCAAGCTCTCCGGCGGCAACCAGCAGAAGGTCGTGCTCTCGAAGTGGATCTTCGCCGGCCCCGACATCCTCATTCTCGACGAACCGACCCGCGGCATCGACGTGGGCGCCAAGTATGAGATCTACGGAATCATCAACGAGCTCGCCGCCCAGGGCAAAGCCGTTGTGGTGATCTCCTCGGAGCTGCCCGAACTCATCGGGCTCTCCGACCGGATCTACGTCATCTCCGAGGGCAAGCTCACCGGTGAAGTCACCGCGGCGGAAGCCTCCCAGGAAACACTCATGCACTACATGACCGCGGGAAAGGACTGACCCCGATGAGCACCACCACCCCTATGAAGCGCACGAAACCCAAGTTCGCGGTCAGCCTCAGACAGTATGGAATCCTCGCCGCACTGGTGATCATCATCATGCTGTTCCAGATTCTCACCGACGGTCGCCTGCTTCTGCCCGGCAACGTCAACAACCTGATCCAGCAGAACGCCTATGTTCTGATCCTCGCCATCGGCATGGTGATCGTCATCATCGCGGGCCACATCGACCTCTCGGCCGGGTCCGTGGTGGCCATGGTCGGTGCCGTCGCCGCGATCAGTATGAATTCCTGGGGCTTCTCCTGGTGGGCCGCCGTCATTCTCGCCCTGGCGGTCGGCGCCGTCGTCGGCGCGTGGCAGGGCTACTGGGTGGCCTTCGTCGGCATCCCGGCGTTCATCGTCACCCTGGCCGGCATGCTGATCTTCCGCGGGCTCACCCTGGTGCTGCTCACCGGCGGCACCATTGGTGGCCTGCCGTCCGAGTTCACCGCCATCGGTGCGGGCTGGCTGCCCGCCTGGCTCGGCGAGGTCGGCGGCCGGGACGTGCTCACCATCGCCCTCGGTGTGCTCACCGCGCTCGCCCTGATCGTGCAGCAGCTGCGTACCCGCGCCACCCTGCGCAAGCTCGACCTGCCCCGCGAGCCGATCGCCACCCTGTGGATCAAGAGCGGCATCGCCGGCGTGGCCATCATCGCCTTCGCCTGGTTGCTCTCCGGCTACAGCGGCACACCGCTCATCCTGATCGTGCTAGCCGCCCTCATTCTCGGCTACACCTTCCTGCTCAACCAGACCGTGTTCGGCCGCCACGTGTACGCGATGGGTGGCAACCTGTTCGCCGCCAAGATGAGCGGCGTCAAGACCCGCTGGGTCAACTTCTTCATCTTCGTCAACATGGGAGTGCTCGCCGGCCTGGCCGGCGTGGTCTCCACGGCTCGGGCCGGGGGCGCCGTCGCCTCGGCCGGCCAGAACTACGAGCTCGATGCCATCGCGGCCGTCTTCATCGGTGGCGCGGCCGTGACGGGTGGCGTCGGCACGGTCATCGGCGCCGTCATCGGCGCGTTGGTGATGGGCGTGCTCAACATGGGCCTGTCCATCCTCACGGTCGACGCGGCCTGGCAGATGACCATCAAGGGCGTCGTGCTCCTGCTCGCGGTCGCGTTCGACATCTTCAACAAGAGCCGCGGCGGCCGCTAGCTTCGCCCCGCGCCTGCAGGGCCCTGTCAGGTGTCTTCCAACCGTAGAGGTGGTGTGTCGTGACCCGGCTGACCACGACCACCCTCTCCGCACGGGGTGGTTCGAGCAACGACCAGTTGCGCCGGTTCAACCTGTCGATGATTCTCACCATGATTCATCATTCGAGCGGATGCTCTCGGGCTGAACTGACCAGACGCACCGGCCTGAATCGGTCCACCATTTCGGCGCTCGTGGCCGAACTGGTCGAGCTCGGAATGGCGTTCGAGGGCGAGCCCGAAGATGTGCCCGGCCGGGTGGGGCGCCCGAGCCTGCAGGTGTTTCCGAGCCCGAAGATCGCCGCGATCGCCGTGAGCCCCGATGTCGATGCGATCACCGTGGGGCTGGTGGGGCTCGGCGGCGAGGTGATTCGCCGCATCCGCTTCGACACGGCCCGTATTCCCACCGTGTCCGAAACCGTGAACGCGGTCAAGGCCATCGTCGACGGTATGCGCGGCGAGATCGAGCAGAACTATCGCATCGCCGGGGTCGGCGTGGCCGTTCCCGGCCTGGTCGACACGGTCGACGGCCGCGTGCTGATCGCCCCGCACCTCGGCTGGCGGGACTGCGCCCTCACCAGCACCCTCGCCAGGGTGCTGCACTTCCCGGTGTACGCCGGCAACGACGCAAGCCTGGCCGCCATCGCCGAGAGTCTGTTCGGAGCGGCCCGTGGCGCGAAGGACCTCGTCTACCTCAACGGCAGTGCGAGCGGCATCGGGGGCGGCCTCATCATCGGCGGCAGCCCGTTGCGCGGTACGAGTGGCTACGCGGGTGAGCTCGGACACACACTGGTCAACTCGAACGGGGTGCGATGCCATTGCGGCCGCATCGGATGCCTGGAGACCGAGGTGAGCATGTCGCGCCTGCTCCGGGTGCTGGGCCTGCCGTGCGCGGATCTGGACGACCTCGACATCGCCCTCGGCGTCTCGCGCGACCCTCAGGTGCTCCGGGAGGTAATGAGGCAGATCGACTTTCTCTCGGTGGCGATCTCAGACTTCGTGAACATGTTCGACCCGAAGATGGTGGTGCTCGGCGGCTTTCTCGGTTCGCTGCTGTCGGTGGGCCGAGAGCGCCTGGCCGAGGCGGTGAGCGTGAGTTCAATCGGAAGCCTCGGGCACGCCGTGCTACTCGAACGGGCGCAGCTGCGCTCCCGGCTGATGATTGTCGGGGCGGCCGAGCTGGCCTTCGCCGGGCTGCTCGACGACCCTGCCGGGTTTGTGCGCGGACGCACCGGTGTCTGACGCGTGACCGGACTTCGCATCTGCCGGGTCAGGTGATCGATGGGAGGGTGACGCGAGTGTGCCGATCCTCAGGACTCAGCGTGAATCGGGTTGACTGTTCACTCGCGGCGAACCTGGCGCTGGTGCCGAGCTGGTATTCGCCGGCGAATCCTTCGACCGAGACCCTGCCCCGCGCGTCGCTGAGCACGGTCGTCGGTGCAAGCCACCATTCGCCCTTCACGAGCCCGCGCAACGCGTCGTAGGACGGCTTCGGAGTGCCGTCGGCGCGCACCAGCCCGATCGGTGCGCCGAGCCAGGCGCCTGCGTCGGTGATGCCCCAGTAGGTGACGGCCTCGACCGACGGATGCGCCATGAGTGAGCGGTAGTGTCGCTCGAGGTCGTCCGCCTGGCGGGCCTCTCCTTCCGGAGTCGACGGCCACTCGGAGACGCGGTAGTCGTTCAGGTCCACGATGTCGGCCGGCATGAGGTCGCCGGAAACGAGAGATGACTCGGTCAGGT
Organism: Cryobacterium sp. M23; assembly: GCF_002929655.1. Lineage (NCBI taxonomy): Bacteria > Bacillati > Actinomycetota > Actinomycetes > Micrococcales > Microbacteriaceae > Cryobacterium > Cryobacterium sp. M23. Next base: position 20,925 of record NZ_PJJV01000044.1, on the reverse strand, counting down.
GCAACGGCAGGCCGTACCGGGCGAACCGGTCGACCATCCCGAGCATGGCGTCCTCACCCCAGTACCCCTGGTGCATGTGGGTTTGCAGCCCGAGGGCATCGATCTCGACGCCGGACTCGAGGACCCCTTCGATGAGGCACTCGAAGGCGCTCGAGAGATCGAAGTCATTGAGCAGCAGCGTGGCGCGAGGATTCACCGCGCGGGCCTCTTCGAACGCCAGGCGGATCATCGGGATGCGCCCCCTGGCGCGAGCCAGCGGGGTGATGCCGTTGTCCCCGTTTTCGAATACCGGCATGATGACGGCTTCGTTGATGGCGTCCCAGGTATCGACGAGTCCCTCAAAGTCGGCAACGTCGCGGCGGATGCGTTCGCGCTGCAGCCGTTCGACCTCGTCGACGGGCAGGCCGAGCAGCCAATCGGGCTGCACGGTGTGCCAGACGAGCGGATGACCCTTGAGCTTCACGCCGCGGTCGCGGAACCACCTTGCGGCCTGTTGCAGCCGGGCCGTGTCCGGTGCGCCGCGGGTGGGCTCGAAGCGGCCCCAATAGAACGGCAGCGTTGCCGTGTTGAAGACGTCAGCGTAGAGCGTGGCGAGGCTCTCGGTGCCGATCTCGTCAGGCTCGCCGTTCGCGAGGCCGAGGAAATCGAAGCCGATGTTGCCGAAGCCGAAGGCGTGATCGAGCTGGGCGACGACGACCTCCGTGTTTGGCAGGACCTCACCGGACGCATCCGTCACGGTCACGACGGTGGTCAGAGCCGATGGGCGGGTGCCGAGGCGGAGGAGAGGGCCGCGGAGTGCATCATTGCAGAGTCACTTTCCAGACTGGAGTGTTGATCCAGCCGACGAATCGGGGTGCTGGGCGAATGGGCAGTCAGGATTCGACCGGCACGGGGCCGGTGCTCGCCCGGTCCACGAGCTTGGCAGGGAGTTGGACATGGTGAGGGACGTCTTCCCCGTCGAGCAGCTTCACCAGCATCTGCAGGGCCTGTGCCCCCAGGTCGTGCAGTGGCTGGGCCATGGTCGTCAACGGCGGTGTCGAGCTCGCGGCCTCGGGGATGTCGTCGAATCCGATGACGGAAACGTCTTCCGGCACCCGCAGTCCGAGTTCGCGGGCGACTTTCAGGACGCCGAGCGCGGACATGTCGTTTGCGGCGAACACCGCGGTCGGCCGATCCGGCCGCGTCAGCAGTTCACGAGCCGCGTCGGCCGTCAGGGCGGCCTGGTATCCACCGTCGCGAACGAGGGTCGGGTCGAATGGGATGCCGGCGTTCTCGAGCGATTCACGGTAACCGGCCTCACGCAACTGGGCCGAAGCCAGGTCGCTGCGCCCACGGATATGTGCGATGCGGCGGTGTCCCAGTTCGATGAGGTGCCGGGTCGCCACCCGGGCGCCGCCGATGTTGTCCGAGTCGATTGTCGCGGGTCCGCCCGGCCCCGTGTGCGGGTCGATCGCGACGACGGGGATCGAAGTCGTCGGCATGAGCAACGTGGGCGTGACGATGATGGCGCCGTCGATGAGCGTGCCGGCCAGGCGCGAGAGGGATCGGCGTTCCCAGCCCGCGCTGATGCCGCCCGGCGCGAGGGCCGAATACGCGAGCAACTCATAACCGGTCCCGGTGGCAGCGGTGGATATGCCCTTGAGCAGCTCGACCGAGAACGACTCGAATTCAGAGACGAGGATGCCGATCACATTGCTGCGCTGTCGACGCAGACTCGAAGCCACAAGCGAGGGCTCATAGCCGAGTGCGGCGACGACTTCCGTCACTCGCTTGAAGGTCGCCGGAGCGACGCCGTAACGCAGATTGACGACCTTCGACACCGTCGGCACTGAAACGCCGGCTTCGCGCGCGACGTCGGCGATCGTCACTCGCCCAAGCGGGGGGGATGGGTTGACATCAGGGGTCACACTGCTCACAGTACAGCGCCGGGCAACAGATCAAGAGCCAAATCACCCCGTTAGAAATCGTTATCGATATCGATTGACAAGATGGATGCCGTGCTGGGAAGCTCTGGGTGTGGCGGACGAATGTCGTGTGTCACCGATGACTACCAAGGAGCTTCCACGATGAAGAGGAAAAACCGAACCGCGGGAATTCTCGCGCTGGCCGTGAGCACCGCCATGCTCGCCTCCGGGTGCGCCAGTGGCGGCGACAGCGGTTCGAGCGACACGGTCGCCCTGACCTTCTGGCAGAACTCAACGACAGGAGAAGGCAAGGCCTACTGGGAGAAGACGGTCGCCGAGTTCGAGGCGGCCAACCCGAAGGTCACAATCGAAATGCAGTCCATCCAGAACGAGGAGATGGACGGAAAGCTTCAGACCGCGCTGAACTCCGGCGATGCACCGGACATCTTCATGGCACGGGGCGGCGGCAAGCTGGTGGATGTCGTGGCGGCCGGACAGGCCATGGACATCACAGACTTCATCGACGAGGCTACGAGTGCGGCGGTGCCCGAGGGCGTGCTCAGTGCCTTCGCGGTCGAGGGCAAGATCTACGGAATGCCGACCGCAGTGCTTCCTGGCGGCATCTACTACAGCAAGGACCTCTTCGCGGAGGCCGGCATCGACACCGTGCCGGCGACGATGGCCGAGCTGGGCACCGCGGTGGACAAGCTCAAGGCCGCCGGTATCGCGCCGATCGCCGTGGGTGCCAAGGACGCCTGGCCCGCCGCGCAGTGGTACTACTTCTTCGCTCAGCGGGCCTGCTCGCAGGACGCCATGGACAAGGCAGCCGAGTCCAAGACGTTCGACGACGCCTGCTGGCTGAACGCGAGCGAGCAGATGGAAGAGTTCATTGAGACCGAGCCGTTCAACGATGGCTTCCTCACCACGTCCGCACAGCAGGGAGCAGGCAGTTCGGCCGGCCTTCTGGCGAACCACCAGGCGGCCATGGAACTCATGGGTGCGTGGAACCCCGGCGTGATCGCATCGCTGACCCCCGACGAGAAGCCGCTGGCTGACCTCGGCTGGTTCCCCTTCCCGGAGATCGACGGCGGCGAAGGTGCGGCCGGCGCGATGATGGGCGGCGTGGACGGCTTCACCTGCTCGGCTCAGGCGCCGCAGGAGGAGTGCACCGATTTCCTCAACTTCTTCATGCAGAAGGAGCAGCAGGAAGGGTACGCGAACGCGTTCCACACGCTTCCGGCCAATACGGAGGCTCAGGACGTCGTGACCGATGATGCACTGATGTCCATCCTGGAGGCCTACAACGAGGCACCGTACGTGACCGTCTGGCTGGACACCCTGTTCGGCCAGAACGTCGGCAACGCGCTGAACACCGGCGTCGTCGACATGCTGGCCGGCAAGAGCGGCGCAGCGGACCTCGTCGCGGGCGTCAACGCGGCAGCGGCTAAGGGTTAGCTCGCAACCATGAGAAAAGAGTCCGCAGGCGCTGCGTCGTTGACCGACGCGCGGCCGCTGCCGGGCACGCAGAAAGCTGGGGACGGTGCACCTCGTGCATCGTCCCCGGCCGGGGCGCGCCCCACCCGAAGAACTGCAGACTGGCGGAAGCGCCTGGAGATAGCGGTCCTCTCCGGACCGGCGATCCTCGTCTTCGTCGGCTTCGTGATCCTCCCGGTCATTCTGGCCGCCTACTACGGCTTCTTCCGTTGGAAGGGTTACGGGCCGGCAACCGATTTCGTCGGCTGGGGCAACTACGTGATCATCTTCGCGGACAGCGCGTTCCACGAGGTGCTGATGCACAACGGCATCATCCTCGTGCTGTCGCTGGTCATCCAGCTGCCGATCGCACTCATTCTGGCTCTGCTCATCAACCAAAAGATCCGGGGACGCTCCCTCATCCGCGTTCTGATTTTCGTTCCGTACATCATCTCCGAGGTCATCGTCGGCATCGGCTGGGGTCTGATGCTCCAGACCAATGGCGCGGTGAACGACCTGCTGGAGAGTGTCGGTCTGGGCGCGTTCCAGGCCGACTGGCTCTCAGATCCCAAGATCGCCATCTGGTCGCTGATGCTGATCATCTCCTGGAAGTACATCGGCTTCGCCGTTATCCTCTTCCTCGCCGGGCTTCGGGGAATCCCGGAGGAGCTCTTCGAGGCGGCGTCGATCGACGGCGCGAGTTACTGGCAGGTGCAGCGCAGCATCACGCTGCCGCTGCTCGGCCCGACCCTGCGCACCTGGGCGTTCCTGTCCATCATCGGGTCACTTCAATTGTTCGACCTTGTCTTCATCATCTGGGGCCAGTACGTCGCTTCGACGGCGGGTACCTCGACCATGGCGACCTACATGGTCGCGAACGGGCGCACCTCGGGCAACTTCGGCTACGGCAGCGCCGTCGCGGTTGTCATGTTCCTGATCTCGCTTGTCATCGCGCTGACCTACCAGCGCTTCGTCTTGCGACGCGACACGGCCGGCGCGCTCACAGAGGGGAAGAAATGATGTCGGTTCTGACCAGTGAGAGGGCCTCACGCACGGAGGCCCCACGGGTTCAGCGTGGCTCGAAAGGTCGTGACAAGTGGGGCAGCCCCGTCACGTACTTCATCGCATTCCTGTTCATCGCCCTGTGCCTCGGGCCGGTCCTCTACATCATCGTCGGGGGCTTCCGCGACAATTCCCAGATCACCTCGTCGCCTGCCGGGCTCCCGGGTCCGTGGCGCTTCGACAACTATCTCGACGTCCTGACCGCTCCGACTTTCTGGCAGCAGATCGGCAACTCGGCAATCGTCAGCGGCTTCACGACGATCGGTGTCGTCGTGCTCGGGGTGATGGTGAGCTTCGTCCTGGCCCGCTATGACTTCCACGGGCGCGGGCTGATGTATGCCCTGTTCGCAGCCGGACTCATGTTCCCGATGACCGTTGCGATCACGCCGCTCTACATCCTGGTCAAGCAACTGGGCCTGATGAACAGCCTGGCGGGCGTGATCCTGCCGCAGATCGCCTTCGGCCTGCCGGTGACCGTCATCATCCTGGTGCCGTTCCTCAAGGCGATTCCCAAGGAGATCGAGGAAGCCGCGTCGATCGACGGGGCGAGCCGACTCGGGTTCTTCTTCCGCATGGTGGTGCCGTTGTCGGTTCCTGGCGTGGTGACCACCGGCATCCTGGCCTTCGTCGCCAGCTGGAACAGCTACCTGCTGCCGCTGTTCATCCTGAGCGATCAGGCGATGTACACGCTGCCACTGGGCGTGCAGGCATTCGCGTCGCAGTATTCGGTGAACACGGCACAGGTTCTGGCCTTCACCTCCCTGTCGATGATTCCGGCGCTCATCTTCTTCACGCTGTTCGAGCGCCGCATCGTCGGCGGATTGAACGGCGCCGTCAAGGGATAGGCGTTCACGCGGTGCGCGGCCGTGAGCCGTCGCACCGCGCGCTGTCCCAACTGCATATCTGATCCTCTGAAGGAAAGTGTTGAACCCGTGACCCATGCCATCTCAGCCATGCCGGAGGTCTCGGAGCGCGTACTGGCTCTCCATGCCCGAATGACCCTCGAGGAGAAGCTCGCCCAGATTGTCGGCTACTGGCTCGATCAGAGCGGCGTCGTCGCGCCCATGCAGGGCGAGATGGCGGCAGGTCAGAAGGCTCCTGGCGACCTGTCCGAGGTGACCCGCCACGGCCTCGGGCACTACACCCGTGTCTACGGCACGCGGCCGGTGGATCCGGCGGAACGCGCCGCGTGGCTTTGGGGCGAGCAGCGCCGCCTCAAGCGGGAGACGCGCCTCGGAATCCCCGCGCTCGTGCACGAAGAGTGCCTGACCGGACTCGCCGCCTGGAAGGCGGCCGCGTTCCCGACTCCGCTCGCGTGGGGAGCCTCCTTCGACCCGGCGCTGGTCGAGGAGATGGCCGGCGTCATCGGCGACTCGATGAAGCAGCTGGGCATCCACCAGGGGCTCGCCCCGGTGCTCGACGTCATCCGGGACCCGCGCTGGGGCCGGGTGGATGAGTGCATCGGCGAGGACCCCTATCTGGTCGCCACCGTCGGCACGGCCTACGTGCGCGGGCTCCAGGGCGCAGGGGTGCACGCGACGCTGAAACACTTTCTCGGATACTCCGCGTCGCGCGCCGGACGCAACCACGCACCGGTGCACGCGGGTCCGAGGGAGATCGCCGATGTCTTCCTGCCACCGTTCGAGATGGCGATCCTCGACGGCGGTGCGAAGTCAGTGATGAACTCGTACACCGACATCGACGGAATCCCGATGGCCGCCAACGCCGACTACCTGACCGGTGTCCTGCGGCAGAAACTCGGCTTCGACGGTGTCGTCGTCGCCGACTACTTCGCTGTGGCGTTCCTCGAAGTCATGCACGCCGTCGCGGCCGACCGGGGCGAGGCGGCGGCGCTCGCGCTGGAAGCGGGCATCGACATCGAACTGCCCACCGGCGACGCCTACCTGCAGCCCCTGGCCGACCGCATCCGCGCCGGTCTGTTCGACGAGGCCTATGTCGACCGTGCGGTCTTGCGCGCTCTCGCGCAGAAGGAGGAGCTGGGGCTTCTCGACGAGGACGCCTACGAGGATGAGCCGCCGACGGACATCGACCTCGACTCGCCGCGCCACCGGGAGCTGGCCCGCCGACTGGCCGAGGAATCCATCGTGCTGTTGTCGAATGACGGGGTGCTGCCGCTGGAGCGAAGGGCGCGGCCGCTCTCGACGGTGGCGGTCATCGGCCCCAACGCTCACCGTGCCACGGCGCTTCAGGGGTGCTACTCCTTCGCGAACCATGTTCTCGCCGGCTATCCCGATCTCCCGCTCGGCTTTGAGATCCCAACGGTACTCGAGTCGCTCCCCGGTGCCTTCCACACGGCCGGTCTCGCCATGCCGGCGTTCGTGTACGCCGAGGGGTGCGCCGTCGAAGGCGACGACGAGTCCGGCTTCGCCGCCGCCGTGGACGCTGCGTCGGCGAGCGAACTGGCTATTGTCGTCGTGGGCGACCAAGCGGGCCTCTTCGGTCGCGGCACCGTCGGCGAGGGCAATGACTCCGAATCTCTTGAGCTGCCAGGTCTGCAACGCCGACTCGTCAAGGCCGTGATCGCGACCGGAACGCCCGTCATCATGGTGCTGTTGACCGGGCGGCCGTACGCGATCGGTTGGGCCGTCGAGGGCGGGAGCGCAGCCCCGGCTGCCGTACTCCTGGCATTCTTTCCCGGAGAGGGCGGCGGCCTCGCGATTGCCGACATCCTCACGGGCCGGGTCAATCCATCCGGACGCCTTCCCGTCTCCATGCCGCGGTCGGCCGGTGCGCAGCCGTATTCGTACCTGCACCCGGTTCTCGGCGGGCCGTCCGACGTCACCGCCACCGATTCGACACCGGTGTTCCCCTTCGGGTTCGGTCTGTCCTACACCTCCTTCGACTACTCCGACTACGTAGTCGATCCCGCCGCGCCTGCCACTGGCGGCTTCACCGCCACGGTGACGGTGACCAACACGGGCGCCGTTCGCGGAACCGACATCGTGCAGCTCTACGGCCACGACGTGCACGGCACGATAGCCCGGCCGGTGGCGCAACTGCTCGGCTATTCCCGGGTCGAACTCGATGCGGGCGAGTCCCGCCGGCTGACCTTCTCGGTGCCGGCGAGCCGATTCGCCTTCAGCGACCGACGCATGGTCAAGATCGTCGAGCCCGGCAACGTCGAGGTGTGGTTCGCCTCCCACGTGGCCGTCTCAGACGGCGTGCCTGCCGAGGAGGCCGCCATCAGTGCCATCGTCAGCGAGAAGCTCATACCGGTGAGACGGATACCCGGTGTGTCGACCGCCCGCGCAATCGTTTCGATCACCGGCGACGTCCATGAAATCACCGCGGCGGATCTTCGCACGGTGGCCGTTCGACAGGACGCGCTGGTGCGGGCACAGGTGTCCGCCTGAACGCGCCACACCTGAGCCGAACAGCCTCCCTCCCGCTTCCCTGCACATCAAGAACCAAAGGAATACGCACCAGTGACAAACGCGTGCATTGCCATCGACCGCACGGCGGTCGTTGCTCCCGTCAACCGTCGTATCTTCGGCTCCTTCGTGGAACATCTGGGTCGGTGTGTCTACGACGGCATCTACGAGCCGGGACACGCGACGGCCGACGAGGACGGTTTTCGGCTGGATGTCGTCGACCTGGTCAGGGAATTGGGCTCGTCGACCATCCGCTATCCCGGCGGCAATTTTGTCTCCGGTTATCGCTGGGAAGACGGGGTCGGTCCCAAGGAGCAACGCCCGGTGCGCCGCGACCTGGCGTGGCATTCACTCGAGACCAATCAGGTCGGCCTGGACGAGTTCGCGCGGTGGTGTGATCTGACGGGCTCCGAATTGATGATGGCGGTGAATCTCGGCACGCGGGGCATCGAAAACGCTCTCGATCTGCTGGAGTATGCCAATCACCCGTCTGGCACGGCGCTCAGCGACCAACGCATTGCCAACGGCACGGCCGCACCTCACGACATTCGGATGTGGTGCCTGGGCAATGAGATGGATGGTCCGTGGCAGACCGGCTACATGTCGGCCGATGATTACGGCAAGCTGGCCGCTCGAACGGCGCAGGCGTTGAAGGCCGCCGACAAGAATCTGGAGCTGGTCGTCTGCGGGTCCTCGGGTTCGTCGATGCCGACGTTCGGCGATTGGGAGCGCACCGTCCTCGAGCACAGCTATGAGCACGTCGACTACATATCCGCCCACGCGTACTACCAGGAGCGCAAAGGGGATTTGGGATCGTATCTCGCGTCGTCGCTGGACATGCAGTACTTCATCGACACCGTCGTCTCGACGGCCGATCACGTGAAGAACAAATTGCACAGCAAGAAGACGATCAAGATCTCGTTCGACGAGTGGAACATCTGGTACCTCGACGAGCACCGGGCGTCAGAGGAGGTCAATGAGCAGTGGTGCGTGGCACCGCGTCAGCTGGAGGACACCTATTCGGTGGCGGATGCCGTGGTGCTGGGCAATCTGCTGATCACCCTGTTGAAGAATCACGACCGGGTGGGGTCGGCGTCACTGGCCCAGCTGGTGAATGTGATCGCGCCCATCATGACGGAGCCGGGTGGGGCGTCCTGGCGTCAGACGACATTCTTCCCGTTCTCGGTGACATCGCGGCTAGCTCGCGGCGAGGTCTTGCGACCGCGAATCGACGTCGGCACCTATGAGACGGCCGTCTACGGCGCCGCGCCTCTGGTGGATTCGGTGGCGACCCACGACCCGGAGAGCCGAGTGTCTGCGGTGTTCCTGGTGAACCGCAGCCAAACCGAGTCGTTGGACGTGACCATCGATGTGGCCGATCTGGGCGCATCCGTCATCGACGAGGCTGTCAGCGTGCACGATTCCGATGTCCATGCGCAGAACACGCTGGCAGATCAGACGCGGGTGGCATTAAAGTCGCTCACCCACGCCGTGCTCACCGACGGCGTGCTCACCGTGACGCTGCCTCCGGTCTCCTGGTCAGCGATTGCCCTGCGATGACGATGACTGCCACGCCGCGAAAAGTTCTGTACATCGGTGGTACCGGCACGATCAGCACGTCGTCCGTTCATTTGTCTGTCGCCCAGGGTATGCAGGTGTTCGTGCTCAACCGTGGACACAAAGCCAGGGGGCGACAGCTGCCCGGCTCGGTCACCTGGTTGACCGGTGACATCACGGATCGTGATTCCGTCACTGCGGCGCTCGGCGACTTGCGGTTCGACGTTGTCGTCAATTTTCTCTGTTTCAACGCCGCCGACGCGGCACAGGCGATCGAGATATTCCGCGATCGCACCCGCCACTACGTCCACATCAGCACCGCGTCGATGTATCGCAAGCCGATCCTTCAGGTTCCGATCGTGGAATCGAACCTGCGTCAGAATGGCTTTCTGCGGTACGCGCGGGAGAAGATCGCCGCCGAGGACACCCTGATGCGTGCGCATGTGGATGACGGGTTCCCGGTCACCATCGTGCGACCGTCTCACACCTACGACGAGGCGAACCCACCTCTCGCCGGCGGTTGGACGGTCTTCGATCGAATCGAGCGTGGAGCCGAAATCGTCGTCCACGGTGACGGCACGTCGTTGTGGACTCTGACCCACGCGGCCGACCTGGCGCAGGGCCTGGTGGGGCTGCTCGGGAATCAGCGGGCGATCGGCGAGGCGTTCCACATCACGTCAGCTGACGTCTACACCTGGGATCAGATCTACTCGCTCGTCGGTGCCTCGCTGGGCGTGCCGGCGAAACTGGTCCATGTTCCGTCGGAGTTCTTCCCCGTTGCTGCACCCGATTGGGGCTGGTCCGAATTGTTCGTCGGAGACCTGGGCCACAGTGCGATCTTCGATACTTCCAAGATTCGCCGGTATGTTCCGGGATATGCGCCCAGCCGGACGTTCGTCGAAACGGTCGTGGAGATGGCGCGCTGGCGAAGCGGGCATCCGGCTGAAGCGGCAGGGGATCCGACTGCCGAAGCCGTGATCGACCGCATGGCGCTGGGGTATCACGAAGCGCGGACGATCTTCGAACGGCTCGCGCCTGACATTCACGTCCCTATTTGAGTTTCGAAGGGTTATTCATGACCACCGCACCACCCCAGGCATCCGCCCCCCGTCACGCACTCGTCGTGCGTGGCGGATGGGACGGCCACCAGCCCGTCGAGACGACGGATCTGTTCATTCCATTTCTGGAGGAGAACGGTTTCACGGTGCGCATCGAAGGCTCACCGGCGCCGTATGCCGATTCCGAGTACATGGCCCTGGTCGATCTCGTCCTGCAGACCAACACCATGGCCTCGATCGAAAAGGACGAATTCACGGGGCTGAAGGCGGCCATCGAAAGCGGCACGGGGCTCGGCGGCTGGCACGGCGGCATTGCCGATTCGTACCGTACCAACGTTGACTACCTGCAACTCATCGGTGGTCAATTCGCGGCTCACCCCGGCAAGGAACCCGCCGACCACACCGGGGAACAATCTGACAACTACGTTCCCCACCGCATCAACATGCTTCCCGCCGCCGCGGATCACCCGATCACCCGGGGCATCGACGATTTCGATCTGGTCAGCGAGCAGTACTGGGTGCTCCACGACGACTACAACGATGTGCTGGCCACGACCACGCAGGCTGTTCGCCCCTGGGACCCGTGGCACCGCCCGGTCACCTCGCCGGCCATCTGGACCCGGCAGTGGGGACAGGGGCGCATCTTCGTGTCCACCCCCGGGCATCGGGTCGACATTCTGCAGAACGCCAGCGTGCGCACCATGATCGAAAGGGGACTGCTATGGGCAGCCCGTTGAGAATAGGAGTAGTCGGCGTCGGAAAGATCAGCGAGCAGTATTTCGCCGAGTTTCCCAAGCTCCCCGGACTCAAGCTCGTGGCGGTCGCCGATCTGGATGCTTCTCGCGCGGCCGCCGTGGCGGCGGAGCAGGGTGTGCCGGCACTGACCGTCGACGAGCTGATCGCCTCGCCCGACGTGGACGCGGTGCTGAATCTCACCATTCCGGCAGCCCACGCCGAGGTGGCGCTGCGCGCGCTGGCAGCCGGTAAACACGTTTACGGGGAGAAGCCCCTCGCATTGAATCCGGACGAGGCGACACCTGTTCTCAGGTTGGCCGTCGAACGCGGTCTGCGGGTGGGGTCCGCTCCGGACACTGTGCTGGGTACGGGGGTGCAGACTGCCCGTGCGCTGCTCGATGACGGCCGCATCGGAACGCCGGTGGCGGCATCCGCTTTCTGGACGGCGCCGGGGCACGAACTCTGGCACCCTGCCCCGCAGTTCTACTATTCGGAGGGTGGCGGGCCGCTGTTCGACATGGGCCCGTACTACCTGAGCGCCCTCGTCACGCTGCTCGGACCGGTCGTGCGCGTATCGGGCAGCGTCGGACGCTCGGGGCGGGAGCGCACGGTGGCGACCGGGCCGCTCGAGGGAACGAGCCTCAGGGTCGAGATCGACACACACGTTTCCGCTTTGCTGGAGCATGCATCGGGCGTCACCTCGACGGTCATGATGAGCTTCGATGTGTGGGCGGCCCGGTTGCCGCGCATCGAGATCTACGGCACTCTCGGAACGATCGCGGTGCCTGACCCGAACCGTTTCAGCGATGCGACTGAGCTCTACACGAGTGACGACCGTCGTTGGCGCGAGGTGGAGCCCGAGGCCGGGTATGCGGATGCCGGGCGCGGCTACGGCCTGGCCGACATGGCGAGGGCCATTGAAACCGATCGCCCGCACCGGGCCTCCGCAGAATTGGCCTTCCACGTGTTGGAGATCATGGACGCCATCCTGCGCGCCGCCCATGATCGCTCTGTCATGGAACTGGCCAGCACCGTGGAACGGCCGGCCATCGTGCCCGAGGGCGCCCTGCCGAGCCGCTGGTAGCAGGAAGGTCCCGAAGGGCCGGTCGCAGTGCTGCAGGGTCACAGGCCGACTAAGGAATAGGATTATGTTCATGCTTCAAACAAATAGCCCGTTGCCGGATCCCGAGCCCACGGAGTACGACAAGATGGTCGCCGGGGACTGGTACCGATACCGCTCCGGCCCAGAGCTCGCCGAGATGACGATCGCCACCCAACGCACCTGCCGGCGCATCACCGCTCTCTTCGATGAGGACCGGGACGCAGCCCAGGAGCTGTTCGTCGGCATGCTCGGCACGGCCGGAGAGGGCCTGGACTTCCGGCCGCCCCTGTACCTGGACTACGGTTCAAGGCTGCACGTGGGTGCCCACACCTTCATCAATGCCGACCTCCTGGCCCTCGGCGGCGGGGAGATCACGATCGGGCGGAACGTCCTGATCGGCCCGAGCGTTCGACTGTACACACCGGTCCACGCCCTCGACATCGACGAGCGACGGGCCGGCTACGAGAGGGTGTCGCCGATCAACATCGGCGACGATGTGTGGCTCGGCGGCAACGTCGTGGTCTGCCCCGGCGTCACGATCGGTGCCGGCAGCGTGATCGGCGCCGGCTCCGTCGTTACCCGCGATGTGCCGCCGGGAGTGATCGCCGTCGGCAACCCGGCTCGCGTCGTCCGCACGCTCGACGAGGGTGAGACCGCGGCCGAGGGCCAGTCGTCACCGACCGGCCCGTCGCTGTAGCACGTCCGGAACGGGCACAGCCGGGCGGCGGTAGCCTTGGATTGATTACCTGATGGGAAGGCACTGATGCAGGGAACCAACAACGACGACGTGCGACGGCACAACCTGTCGGTCGTCCTCCGCCTGGTGCACCGGGACGGACCGACGCCGCGCGCGGCGCTGACGCGTCGGACCGGCCTGAACCGGTCGACCATCGCCGCTCTCGTCGCCGAACTCGAGTCGCTCGGGCTCGTCGGGGAGCGCGACCCGGAATCCACCAACCAGGTGGGCCGGCCCAGTCCGGTCGTCTTCTGCGCCGAACGGGTGGTCGCCCTCGCGGTGAACCCCGAGATCGACGCCGTCACGATCGGGATCGTCGGGCTCGACGGCACCGTGCACCGCCGCATCCGTTACCCGACCGAACGGCCGCCCACCTCCAGCGAGGCCGTGAACATCTCCGCCGCCGTGATCGAGGGGATGCGAGGCGAACTCGAGACCCGCTTCCGCGTGGTCGGAATCGGCGTCGCTGTTCCGGGACTCGTGCGCGCCCCCGACGGCCTGGTGCGCCAGGCCCCCCACCTCGGCTGGGTGGACGAGCCGTTCAAGGACATGCTCGAGCAGGCCACGGGCTATCCCGTGGCCGCCGCCAACGATGCGATCCTCGGCGCGATGGCCGAGCACCATTTCGGTGCGGGGAAGGGCTTCACCGACCTGATCTACCTCAACGGCGGCGCCAGCGGCATCGGCGGCGGCATGATCATCGGCGGCACCGTGGTGGACGGCATCGCCGGCTACGCGGGGGAGTTCGGCCACATCCGGGTCAGCGACAGCGCCCGCACGGACACGGCCGGGATCGCCGGAACCCTCGAAGCCGAGGTCACCCGCGAGGAACTCCTCGAACCCCTCGGCCTGGCCGGCGCGGATGCCGACGAACTCGAGCAGGCACTGCTCGCCTCCGACGCGCCCGCCGTGCGGGCCGAGGTCAACCGTCAGGTCGACTTCCTGGCGGTGGCCCTGGCCGGGGCGATCAACATCCTGAACCCGCAGCTGGTCGTGCTCGGCGGATTCCTGGCGGCCCTGTTCTCGGTCGACCCGGAGCGCCTGAGGCTGGCCGTGGCCTCGATGACCCTGAGCTCCTCCTTCGACCTCGTGCGCGTCAGCGCGGCCGAACTCGGCTCGAACCTGCTGATGATCGGCGCTGCCGAGCTTGCCTTCGAGCAGCTGCTCGACGACCCGAGCGGATTGCCCGCCGTGGGCTGAACGTCGAGGGCGCCGAGGCGGCGGGCGCCCGGTGCACGATCGGGCCGATATCTGCAACTTCCGCGGTGTTCCCCGAATGGGGGAATAGGCGCCGGCGTGGTTGCCTTGTTTCCAAGAGCGGTTCCGTATCTCGCTGCTGGTACTGACGCCCGTGATGCGGTGCCTCGAACACCTTTTCAGACCAGCACGCCTGCGCCCCATCGGGCCGGCCCCGTCGATACGAGGATCAACACCACGTGAGCACCGCCGCCATCACCGTCATTACCGCTGCCGACCTGAGGTCGACCGCGAAGCATCCCGGGGACGCCCTCTCCCGCGGCCAGCGCCTCGTCTACATCATCGTGCTCGGCGCCCTCACGGCGCTTGGCCCGTTCACGATTGACCTGTACCTGCCGGCCTTCCCGACCCTGGAGCGTGAGTTCGGCGTATCGGCGGCCGCCATCCAGCTGACCCTCACCGGCACCATGATCGGGTTCGGGTTCGGCCAGCTTGTGGTTGGCCCGTGGAGTGACAAGGTCGGGCGCCGACTGCCGCTGATGCTCGCGACCGGCTTCCACATTCTGGCGAGTGTCGGCGCCGCCCTCTCCCAGGACATCGTCTGGCTCGGGGTCTTCCGTCTGCTGCAGGGCTTCGGCGCCGCGGCCGGCGCGGTCGTCGCCCTGGCGATGGTGCGCGACCTGTTCGGCGGCAAGCCGCTCGTGAAGATGCTTTCCCGCCTTGCGCTGATCAGCGGCCTGGCCCCCGTGCTGGCCCCGGTCATCGGCTCACAGCTGCTGCTGGTGATGAGCTGGCGCGGCATCTTCTGGGTGCTCGCCGCCTACGGTGCGGTCGTGATCCTGGCCGTCGCGTTCTGGATCGTCGAGACTTTGCCGGATGCCGAGCGCCACACCAAGGGGCACAGTTCCCTCGGTCAGCGCTACCGTGCGGTGCTCAGCGACCGGATCTTCGTCGGCGTCGCGATCATCGGGGCGATGACCTTCACAGGTCTGTTCTCCTACCTCTCGGCGTCGTCGTTCCTGTTCCAGCAGGTCTACGATTTCAGCCCGCAGCAGTACGGCGTGCTCTTCGCCGTCAACTCGCTCGGCATCGTGATGGGTGTGCAGCTCAGCTCCCGACTCATGCACCGCTTCAACATCGGCCCGCAGTGGATCATCTCGGTGTCCACCGTGGTGCTCCTGATCACGGCCGCGGCCATCGTGCTGCTCGACCTCGCCGGCGCGGGACTCTGGGGCACTCTGGTGCCGCTGTGGTTCTTCATCGCGGCTTGCGGTTTCACCCTACCCAGCGTGCAGGTCATCGCCCTGAACGCGCACGCGCATGAGGCCGGAACCGCCGCGTCGCTGCTCGGCGCCGCGAACTTCGGCGTCGCCGGACTGATCTCCCCGGTCGTCGGCGTGCTCGGCGTCGGGACAGCGGTTCCGATGGGCGCCGTGATGGGCGTCACCGCCATCGTGTCGATCTTCGCCCTGTGGCTCATCGTGTGCCCCCGGTCGGTGCCCGCGCTGGAGTACTGAGGCCGGATGGGCGCCGGGTAACGGCATCCGTCAGCCTCCGGTCAGTGGTCAGTCGTCAGTCGTCAGTCGCCAGTCCTTCGTCGTCAGTTGCCGTCGGTGGCTAACTCAGGAGATTTCCGATGGCGTGGCCGAGGTGACGACGGATGCCGCGTGATTCCGGCATCCGTCGCCACCGGCTTCGCAGATCTCCTGAGTAAGCCCCCGGAGATGCGCGGCAAATGGCCAGGGCGGGCAGCCGCACGCCCGCACCGATCTAGCATGGACAGATGATGAGCGAGCGCGCCCCCGAGACCGCAGCCACCCCCGCCACCCGACGCATCGCCCGCCGGTGGCCTCTGGTCAGCGGGTCCGCGGCGCTGTTGTTGGCCGTGGGGCTCGGCGCCCTGATCGTGCTGCGCGGCAACGGCCGCCCGCTGGAGATCGACGCCGAGTGGATGGACGAGATCCTCGAGCACCGGGCGCCCGTCTGGGAGTATCTCTCGCTCACGATGAATTACCTCGGTGCCGGAATCGCCGGCGTGATCGTGATCCCGGTGCTGATTCTGGTGGCGCTGCTGCTGCTCAAACGGCCGTGGGCGGCCGGCTACTTCGTGGCCGCCACGATCGTGAGCTCGGGACTGGTGCAGGTGCTCAAATCACTCTTCGGTCGGGCGAGGCCGGAAGACATGCTGGTCATATCAGATTTCGGATCCTTTCCGTCCGGCCATGTCGCGAATGCGGCGACCATGGCGGTCTGTCTCGGCATCCTCTTCCCGCGCGTCTGGGTTTGGCTGGCCGGCGCCCTCTACACGGTTCTGATGATGGTCAGCCGCACCTATCTGGGCGCACACTGGCTCACGGATACGATCGGAGGGCTGCTGCTCGGTGCGTCCGTCGCCGTGCTGCTGTGGGCCCCGGTCGCCGCGAAGCTCCAGGGGGAGCGCGAGCTGGCGGCGCAGCATCCGTCGCCCTTGCGAATTCGACGGAGAAATTCCGCGTAGAGCCCTTAATCGGGGCAAAATCGCGCGGTTTTGGGCAAAATCTCCGTCGAATTGGTTCGGGCAGGACGCACGGACGCACGGACGCACGTGCGCCCAGCGCACGTTCTTCGAGCACGTCATCGTGTGCGACTACGACCTGGCCCGGGCGGAACGCACCATCGTCGCAATCGGCCTGAAGCACGGGCACGCGGCGGCAGCCCGGTTCTCCGCCGAGCAGATCGACGCCGGCGACCCGGACATGGTCGCCGCCGTCGCGCTCAGGCACGGCGCCACCCACGTGATGAACGCGGTCGAGCCGAAGTTCGTGCCCACGGTGTTCGCCGGGGCGCTCGCCGCCGGCTGTGACTACCTCGACATGGCCGTGAGCCTGTCCGAACCGCACCCCACGGACCCCTACCGCCAGACCGGGGTCATGCTCGGCGACGACCAGTTCGCGCAGGCCGCCGACTGGGAGACCGCCGGCCGCCTTGCCCTGGTGGGCATGGGCGTCGAGCCGGGGCTCTCGGATGTCTTCGCCCGCTACGCCTCGGACCACCTGTTTCGGCAGATCGAGGAGCTCGGCACGCGCGACGGTGCCAACCTGGTCGTGCACGACGACGCCGGCAACGAGATCTTCGCGCCATCCTTCAGCATCTGGACCACGATCGAGGAGTGCCTGAACCCGCCGCTGATCTTCGAGAAGGACCGCGGCTGGTTCACCACCGAGCCGTTCAGTGAACCGGAGATGTTCGACTTTCCGGAGGGCATCGGCCGGGTCGAATGCGTGAACGTGGAGCACGAGGAGGTGGTGCTGATGCTGCGCTGGCTCGACGCGAATCGGGTCACCTTCAAGTACGGCCTCGGTGAGGAATTCATCGGCGTGTTGAAGACCCTGCACCTGCTCGGCCTCGACCGGGTCGACCCGGTGCGGGTGTGCAGCGCGTCCGGCCCGGCGCTGGTCGCCCCACGCGATGTGGTGGCCGCCTGCCTGCCTGACCCGGCCACGATCGGCCCGCGGATGACCGGCAAAACCTGCGCGGGAGAGTGGGTCACCGGCACGGGTCCGGGCGGCCTGCAGCGCGAGGTCTACCTCTACCACGTCGCCGAAAACGAGTGGACGATGCGCGAATACGACACCCAGTGCGTGGTCTGGCAGACCGCCCTGAACCCGGTGATCGCCCTGGAACTGCTGGCCGCCGGCACCTGGACCGGCATCGGCGTGCTCGGCCCGGAGGCCTTCGATGCGAAGGTGTTCCTCGACCTGATGAGCGCGCCCGAATCCGAGGGCGGCTACGGCCAGCCCTGGGGGATGGAGGACCGGCTGGCGTCCTGACGCGCACTCGACCTTCCGACGTGCCAGGAAGGGTGGACAGCTCTGAGTGAATCGGAGAGGTTGTCTTCGAGTTTCGGGGGCTGGGCGGCGCTAGCGGATGCCCGAGCGCATAGCTGCGGCCGCGGCGCGGGTGGTGCGCCGCTACGCGCGTGGCGTGCCATCCGCGCAACGGCGTACCACCCGCGCGACGCGAATCCCGGCAGGGCGGGATCGGGATTGCCGCCCGACCGAGCCGGATGCGAGATGATGCTGTGACTGAGCGCGAAACATCCGTCGGAACGAAAGCGGTGCGGGAATGATCAATGGTGATGTCTCCTTCTGGTGGAACCAGCTCGGCCGGCCGGCCAACCGCGACCCGCTGCCCGGGCCGATGACGGCCGATGTGTGCATCGTGGGTGCCGGCTATACCGGGCTGTGGACGGCCTATTACCTGAAGAAGGCGGCCCCGGCGCTTCGGATCGTGATCGTGGAGCAGCGCTTCGCCGGCTACGGAGCGTCAGGGCGGAACGGCGGCTGGCTGACCAACTCGGTCACCGGCGGCCGCGAGCAGTACGTGAAGTCGCACGGCCGGGACGCGGCGGCCCGGTTCCAGACCGGCATGAACGAGACCGTGGACGAGGTGATCCGGGTCGCCGAGGCCGAGGGCGTCGACGCCGACATCGCCAAGGGCGGCGAGTTCACCGTGGCCTACGACCAGCCGCAGCAACGAAGGCTGGAGGCATCCGCTCGGTCGGAGCAGGCCTGGGACATGACGGATGTCGAACTCCTCTCCCCGGCGGCTGCGCGCGCCCGTATCGACGTGGCCGGTGCCACCGGGGCGATGTGGCACCCGCACTGCGCGCGCATCAACCCCGCCAAACTCGCGGCCGGGCTTGCCCGGGTGGTGGAGGGCCTCGGCGTGGAGATCTTTGATAATACCCGGGTCAGCGAGATCACGCCGCACCGGGCGATCACCGACCGCGGCGCCGTGGAGGCGGAGTTCGTGGTGCGCGCGACGGAGGGGTTCACGGCGGGCCTGAAGGGACTGCACCGGGCGTGGCTGCCGATGAACTCGTCGCTGATCGCGACCGCGCCGCTCAGCTCGGACGTCTGGCAGAGCATCGGCTGGGCGGGCCGGGAGACCCTCGGTGACATGGCGCACGCCTATATGTACGCGCAGCGCACCATTGACGACCGCATCGCGATCGGCGGTAGGGGCGTGCCGTACCGGTTCGGGTCGCAGACGGATTCCGACGGGCGGACTCCGGCGAGCACGGTGGAGGCGCTGCGAGGCATCCTGACCCGGTTCTTCCCGGCGACGGCTGGCGCGCAGATCGACCACGCCTGGTCGGGGGTGCTCGGCGTGCCGCGCGACTGGGCGGCGACCGTGGGGCTGCACCCGGCGACCGGGCTGGCCTGGGCCGGTGGCTATGTGGGCACCGGGGTGGCGACGACGAACCTCGCCGGGCGCACGCTGACCGACCTGATCCTCGGCAACGACACAGGCCTCACCCGGCTGCCGTGGGTGAACCACCGGGTGCGTAACTGGGAGCCGGAGCCGCTGCGCTGGCTCGCCGTGCACGCGCTCTACCGCGCCTACTCGCTGGCCGACCATGCCGAGCTGACCCGGCGGCGGACGACGTCGCCGATGGCGTCCGTCGCGGACGTGGTCTCGGGTCGAGGACACTAGCGCGGGCGCTCGTGCCGCGCGGCTGTCCTGGTGCGGGCCCGGTGCGTGCCGCGCGGCTGTCCTGGTGCGGGCCCGGTGCGTGCCCGGTGCGTGAACCAATTCGACGGAGATTTTGCCGATAACAGCTGGTTTGGGGCCGAAAACCTGTCTTCCGGGCAAAATCTCCGTCGAATTAGCACGGTGGCCGGCTGCCGGGGACCGGGCCTGGTGTGGTCTACTCGACGCATGAGCGTTGAGCCGGGGGTTTCGCAGCAAGCCGTGCGGCAGGCGGAGGCCGCCGCGGATGCAGCCGCCGAGGCTGCCGGGGTGACCGTGCGGCAGGCTGAACCCCGCGACCTGGCCGCGGTGATCGGCCTGTTCGAGCGCACCTGGGGCGTGGGCCACAGCCCCGACAGGTCGATGCTCCTGGCGCTCGACTTCGCCGGCAACACCGTGATGGTGGCGACCAAGGCCGGCAAACCGGTCGGCGCGACGCTCGGCTTCCTCGGCTGGACCGACGGCATCCACCTGCACTCGCACATGGCAGCGGTCGTGCCGTGGCAGCGCGGCAGTGGGGTCGGCTACGCGCTCAAACTGTTCCAGCGGGCACTCTGTCTGCAGCACGGCGTCGCAGACATGCGCTGGACTTTCGACCCGCTGATCCGCCGCAACGCGCACTTCAACCTGGTCAAGCTGGGCGCCGAGGTGGTGCGCTTCCTGCCGGATTTCTACGGCCGGCTCGACGACGTCATCACCGGCAGCGACCGGAGTGACCGGTTCGAGGTGCGCTGGCGACTCGATTCTCCGCGCACCCTCAGGGCACTGGCCGGCGAACTCCCCCCAGTCTGGTCGGGCAGCGACTCGCTGTCTCTTGACGTGGACTTCGAGCGGCTGCGCGCCGACGACCCGGCCGAGGCCGTCCGGCGCCGGGACGAGTCCCGGACACTGTTCCAGAACAACCTGTCTCGCGGGATGCGCCCCGAGCTCACTGAGAACAACGATTACATCTTCACACCGGATGTCCCCGATCGCCGGCCGGCCCCCGACTGAGCCTCGCCCGCCCCGTCGGCCCTGCCCGCCCTGCCCGCCCTGCGCGCCCTGCGCGCCCCGCGAATTCGACGGAGATTTTGCCCGTAAACCCGGTTCTCCGCCCCAAAACAGCCGTTTCGGCCAAAATCTCGGCTCTCCTGTCGTAACCGTGGGTTAATCCCGGCCGGGGAGTGCGGGTTTGTGGCCGCCGAGGCTGAGCATG
>NZ_PJJV01000043.1:0-34622 GCF_002929655.1 Cryobacterium sp. M23 | reverse complement strand
CGGCGTCACAGTCGGCGTCGGCGTCACAGTCGGCGTCGGCGTCGGCGTCGGAGTCGGTGTCGTCGTTGGTGTCGGCGTCGGCGTCGGCGTCACCGGCACATCGGCCTGCGGCAGGAACGTGAAGGCGCCGGTGACCGGAACGACGCTGATCGTACGGTAGAAGGCGGCGGTCACTGTGACGCCAGAGTTCATCGTGCACGCGAGGCCCAGGCTGTAGTTGCCGCCGGCGTTCCTGGCCGCAGTCTGGGAGTTATTGATGAGCGAGATCGGCGCGAGGGTCGGGTTGAGCACGTTGCGTGTCGCTCCGTTGAACGCGAGGGGCGCGTACGCCTTCCAGGTGAGGACGGTGTTTTCGGTTCCGGGGGTGGCCAGGAAGGCGAAGATATTCGTTGAGTTCGCCGGGCAGGTGAACTCGCCGTTGATGTCGCCCTGAGTGGAGGAGCCGAAGAGGTCCTCCTTCCAGCCCCAGACGCGGCCGTCCGACACCTGGACGGCATCCGTGTCGTACATGTAGACGGGAGCGGCAGAACCATTCGTCTGCGTCGCGGCTGTCGCGGCAGTCGCCGCGGCCGTGGCTCCGGCGACCAGAGCGAGCGAAACGACGCCGGCGGCGACGAGACGCGACTTCTTGTTGATCTTCATTTATTTACAGTCCTGTTCTTGGGCGGAGGTCACTTGGAGATTCGAACGGCGGTGGTGGTCGAGGGTGCGAGAATGCCGAATTTTTTCTTCAACGAACCGGCTTTGGCGGCAAAAGTCGTCTGCGAGTTCGTCAGGCTGGCGCTCTTTGTCGGATCGAGCAGGTCGGCCAGAGTCGAGTCATACGCGGCATTCGTCGGGTCAACTCGTGCGTACTGCACAACGAGGTACGTGTCGCGTCCCCAACGAGAGTCGGCGTAGTAGGCGGCCACCGGGGCCATCGAGGTGCCGGTGCCTGTCACGGGGGTGGTGCCTGCGACCAGGGAACCCAGGACCGTGGTGTCCTTCTTCTTGGGGAAGCTCGCACCGGTGTTCATGGCGACCCAGCGGGACACCGACATAGGCGCGACAGTGTTGATGCCCAGGTCAGAGGCGTCGTGCTCCTGACCCACGGTGACGCAGGAGCCCAGGGTCGAATCCGTGACGCCGATCTTGGACATGAAGTCCTTGCGCGTTCCGGAACCGGCCTGCGGGATGACCGGTGTGACCTTCACTCCGCCGAGGGTGGTGACGCTGCAGGTGTAAAGACTCGTCATGGTCGCGGTGTCGATGGTACCGATGCCGGCTGCCGTCGAAGCGCTGTCATACGCGTAGGCGATCGCATCGCGACCGAAAGGCACCTGAATCAGGCTACCTGCCGGGTCGACCGTGCCTGATCCGGACGAACGGGCGATGTCGATCTGCCCCGTGATGACGACGCCCGCGGGCGCGCCGACGGTTCCGGAGGTGTACGGGGCGCCGTCAATGGAACGGAGAAGGGCCGTGCGCCCGTCGCTTGAGCCATTCGGGCGACCGAAACGCACACCGGAGGACTTCGTCGTGATGAACGGGGTGCCGGTCGCGTCGAACGAGCCGATGCTGTTTCCGTTGGCTGTCGAACGAACCGACGCTCCCGAAAGGCCCGAACCGTTGGCCAGGGCGCTGACGACGTCCTCGAGGGTGTCGGAGCCGACGATGGAGTAGCTGTTCGAGACGGGCTCGGCGTTAGCCGGGCTGACGATGACAAGGCCGGAGATGGCCACGCCGACAGTTGCGCAGAGTGCAAGAGCCTTCTTGGTGTTCACTGGGGTGCCTTTCGAGAGTGATGCAGGAGACGGACCCGGATGGGTCCCTCTTGTCTCAGCGCTACGGTCCGAAGCGGGGAACCCGCGCGAAGCGTCACGTTGGGCGCGCATCAGGATCGTCTCCGAACGCGCGAAATCAAGGGGACGCCGCAAGCGGCGACCAGGCCGGAGAGCAGCCCGGCCGGCACCGCCGCGCGTACCGGTCCCATGACCGGGTCCGCGGGCGTCGGTCTCGCCACCAGGGGGTCGACGACGGTGCCCGTCGCGGCCGGGTCGACCGCGGCGTCGGCCACCACCGGCGCGGCCTGAGCCTGGAACTCTGCCGGACCGTACGTCGACGGGGTCGGCACATAGGCCGGCCTGTCGACCGCAGGGGCAGTCTCGGGCACGGCCGTTGTGGCGACCGGGCTGCCGCCCTGTTCGATTGCGGTCGCGGCGGCGAGCGCCTGGTCCACCCAGCTCTTCGGGAGCGGGGTGTAGCCGCGCGGCAGCTGCCCGATCTCCGTCCCGGGTACCTGGCCTGCCACCACCGCGTACCGGATCAGGTTGGCGTAGATGGCCCGCTGGGCGGCATCCGTTTGCAGCGGATTCAACGCAGCATAGACCGGCATCGTCATTGGGTACGCTGTGGCGGCAGCCTTGGCGCTTGGGTTCGCCGGGTCGTATTCGAGCACCTCGGGGTTGGCGCTGGTCGGCACCATGGCGGCGGAGGCCGCGAGCATGGACTCCGTCGACGGCGCCACGAACGCGCCCGCGGAGTTCTGCAACGACGCCGTCACCGTTTGGTAGCGAGCGGCCGCGGCCGCGGTGGTGACGCCAAGCACGCGCTGGTTGCCCACCAGGCTTCGCACGCTCTTACCGAACTTCGGCGGGACGCTGGTGGGGTTCCAGTCGCCGAGCTCCTGCCCGTCGCCGCGCAGGGTGAGATACGCGCCGCTCTCGAAGTCGCTGGTGTAGGGGCGCCAGGTGACCAGGTTCACCGCCGTTGTTCCGGTGCCGGCAGCGGGCCGCTCCAGTGGATCAGCCTTCGGAAAATTCGTGCGGGGAAGCGTCATGGCCGTCCCCGACGGGTTGACAGCGGCATTGGTGGACGACCACGGGTTGACTTTCATGCCCCACGTGTCGGGCGTTCCGTTCAGGAATTCGACGGCGGCTGGGTCGGAGAGGACGTAACGCCACAGTTGCTGGGCCTCGTCGGATCTCCCCGCGGGGAGGAGCATGTCTCCCAGGGACGGCCCGGTCAGGTCCTGGTACTTCCACTCATCGTCGTTCACCGCCAGGAAATCGGGGTCGACCGTGAGGTTGCGCGCGTTCGCGCCAGGGTTCGCGGAGTCGGTGTAGCCGAAAAACTTGAGGGAGTCCGACGTGGCCGGCGCCCCGGAAGGCAGTGAGTCGAGATACGAATTAGTGAGGAGTTTGGCGACCAGGCGCGGGGTGAGGTTCAGTGACGTGAACGCCTCGGTATTCCTGGCTTTGTATTCCTGGGGAACTGCGCCAACCGGTTTCACCCGACGGTCGATGGAGAACGAAACCGCGACGCCGCTGAGGGCGATCGGTGCGTACGCGACGGGATCGGCCCCGTCGGTTTGCAGGGGGCGCGAGGTGAGAGCCAGCGGGCTGGGTGTCGTGAGGCTCGCCGCGGCAAGCGCGTCCTCCTCGTTGCCGATGCTGAGCGCGAACGAGGAACCCGTCGCACCGGTGCACAGTTTGGGTTGCCATGACCCGATCGCCGCGGCGACGAGTTCGCTTCCGGAGAGCTGCTTCTCGGCCGAGCCGATGGCGCAGCGCTGGCCGATGGGCTTGAAGTCCAGCTTGACGGCCACGCTGTGCTTCCAGGAGTCCCACAGCAGGCCGGACTTGGTGATGTAGGACTCCCCCGCGTCGCTTTTTCCGCGCGGGATGACCACGAGCCAGCAGGATTTTCCGGAGACAGTGCCGTCCGCGGCGGTCACGGGCGTGCCACAGCCCAGACCCGGGGACTGCATCGCGGTCTGCACCTCGAATTTGACGGAGCCGTCGCCACTGTCGCTCGACCCGGCCCAGGGCACCTCATTCGTCGTGTACTGGGTGTAAAACTCGTTGGTGGCCAGGTCAACGCCGGAGATGCCGTCGGGCAATGTGACCCCTGTTTCGGACGGCGGCCCGGTGGCCTTCTGCACGAGGCCCGTCAAGGGATCCATGACATGGTGCGTGAGCACGTTGGCCGAGTCGGCGAACACCGAAGAGATCGAACCCCCCGTGGATGCGCGGTAGGGAATCGCGGTGAATGCCGGAATTGTGAACCCGTTGGCCGGCGATGTGTACTGCGAGTCCTGCGGTGCCACCTGGTCCTGGCTGACCGCGGTGTCGCGCGTGGACGCGGCCTTGCCGGGGAAGCCGCCGTACTGGCAGGTCGTGCGATCCGGGCGGCTGGAATTCGCCGGGTCGTCTCCCCAGCACTGCGCGATCTGGAGGAAGTCCTGGCCTCCCGAGCTGCCATCGGGCCGCTCGGACTTCGTGCCTCCGCTCCAGTTGACGACGATGCCCTGGGAAACGAGGTCCTCGGTCTGGGACACGGTGACCTTGAGATCGGGGAAGGGGGCGGTGGCGACGTCCGGGTCGTAGCCCCTCGATGCGACCGTGACCGCGGTCGACGTGTCAGCGGATGCCGCAGAGGGGGCCAGGGAGCCGAGCGCGGCAACACCCACGCCGACCAGCAGACCGACGACGACTCCGCTGGCGCCGGCGCGGGCCCAGAGTGCGTTCTTTGGGGCGAACGTGAGGCGCTTCACTTGGTTCCTGCCTTAGCGACACGCGGTTTGAACCGACCGGCGAGCACCGGCGGCAGCACGGCGGCGGCCAGCAGGAGAAGGCCGGCGACGAGCATGATCGATTGCTGGGCGCCCCACCCGCTCTTCGCCAACGTGAACGGTGCGGCGATGGCCGTGCCGACCACGCCGGTTGCCGTGGCGCCGACCGTGGACACGAGGGCGCCGTTCTCGTCGTACACGGGCGCGGCCACCGGGCCTGATGCCGCCTCCTTTCCGCCGGGCGCTGCCGCCCCTGTTCCCCCGGGCCCTGCTGACGAAGCCGTTTCCCCGGCAGTTGTCGCGGCGGCTGAGCCGGCCGCGCCACCACCCGATCCGCTACCGGACACTGCGGTGTCGGCCAGCGCCCCGGCCGTGCCGGTGGTGCACTGGTTGGCCCCTATCTTGTCGCAGGCGGCCGGCTGGAGAGCCGTGGTGGCCAGCAGGTTGTTTGACGGGGAGTCACCTGGTTTGAATGTCGGGTTGTTGCATTTGTTGATGTCGACGCCGCTGACATCGGCGCCTGGCACTCGCTTGATCTGGTCGAAGCCAGCCAGCACGAGGTTCATCGGCAGAGGCGAGTAGCCCAGGGCTTCGGCCTGCTGCTGCCCCTCGCAGAGCATGTAATGAGCGAAGGTACCGAGGGTCAGGCCCTTCTTGGCGGTGAAGACGCCGCCGACTTCGGTCGGCACGATCATGTAGGAGTAGCTCGCGAGTGGGTAGGTGCGGGGGTCCGCGTTGTTGTACACGCCGTCCAGGATCTGGGTGAGGTAGGTAGGCCCGGGTGTGGTGTTGATGGATGCCTTCAGCAGTGCGACGGCCACGGAATTGGCCGTGGGTTCCGTGTAGTAACCCGCTGCGTTGAGCACCTTGGCGACGGGGAAACCGGAGTTCTTGGCGTAGGAGTACTCCACGTAGGTGATCGCACCCTCGCCGTAGTCCTGGCTCACGTAGCCGGCGACGCCTGAGGATCCGCTTTGCGCCTTGGCGTTGCCGTAGGTGGGGAACTGCGAGGTGAGGCCGCAGGGGGCAGACCGGCCGACCTTCGTGCAGAAGGAATTCCAGAGGGCCGGGTGCTGCTTGGACATCCAGAGTGTGAATTGCGCCGTGGAGCCGGAGCCGTCCGAGCGAACGACGGGCACGATGCCCTTGTCGGGCATGGCCAGCCCGGGGTTGTCGGTCGCGATGGCAGGGTCGTTCCACTTCGTGATGGCGCCGGTGAAGATCTTGGTGATGACCTCTCCGCTGAGCCGAAGGTTTGTGACTCGCTTGCCGCCGATTTTCAGGTTGTACATGAAGGAAGTGCCACCAGCCACGATGGGCATGTATGCGTAACCGCGGGCAGGCACCTCGGGTGCCGAACCGTCCTCCGGGGCGGTCTGGAACGGGATCTCGCTGACGGCGAAGTCCACGTTGCCCGCGACGAAGTCACGGCGCCCGGCCGACGAGCCGACTCCGGAGTAGTTCACCGTCATCGCGTAGTTATTGGCAACATTCTTGCGCCACTGGTCCAGGGCGTTCTGCGACCAGGTCGAGCCGGTGCCGGTGATTTGGTCGTAACTCGCTGCCTGGGCAGCTGGCGCCGTGGAGACGCTCAGCAGCACAACGACGAGCGCGAATAAGGCTCGGACTGTGCGAATCTGTCGGGTTTGCGGCGTCACGAGGACGTCTCCTTCGTGGTGAGGTCGGTAGGTGAACTCGTCGGCCGGAGCATTGAATTGGTTCCGGTGATCCCCGGACCGAGGTCACCCCGTACGCTCATCCGTTGCAGGTCTCGCTCCGATGCGGCGTCGACGCGCAGTTGCCGCCGACGGGACAACTGGCCGGGACCGGTACCGCCGATGAGTCGAGCAATGGCGAAGAGGGTGAGCACCAGGAGGATCAGGACGGCGGCCGTGCCGAAACCTCGGGCGATCATGGTGGGCTCAGGAGACTTGACGAAGTCGAAGACCTGCAGCGGGAGGGAGATCATCGGGCCGGCGAAGGGGTTCAGGTTGGTCACCGCGGTGACACCCGAGGTGAGCAACACAGGGCTGGTCTCGCCGATGCCGCGGGCTGTGCCCAGGATCACGGCCGTTGCCAGTCCGGGCCGGGCGGTCGGCAACACGACATACCAGATGGTGGCCCAGCGGGTGGAACCGAGGGCATAGGCGGCCTCTCGCAGGTTGCCGGCGACCAGGCGAAGCACGATATCCGAGGCCCGAATGACGATCGGGAGCATCATGACGGTGATCGCCATGGCCGCGGCGAAGCCTGACCGCTGGTGCGTGATCAGCACGATGATCGCCGAGTAGACGAACAGGCCGGCCACGATGGACGGCAGCGCGGTCATCGCATCCGAAATGGTGCGCACGAACCTCGCGAATCGGCCACCGACCTCGTTCAGGAACAGGGCGGTCGTGATGCCGAGCGGAATCGTGATCGCCAGCGCCATCGAAATCTGCATGAGCGTGCCCAGGATCGCGTGCACGATACCGCCCATGTCGAGGCCGTCGAGGGGTCCGGCCAATTCCATGCTCTGGGTGAAGAAGTTCAGATGAGGCAGGGCTTCCTGCCCGCGTATCAGAGTGAACGCCACGACGAAGACCAGGGCGCCGAAGAGCACCACACCGGCGCTTGATAGCAGCACCGCCATCACGCGGTCCTTGACCTCCTGCGCGTCGCTCGTGAAGCTTACGAGCAGGGCGTAGAAGCCAAGGAACGCCAGATACGCCACGAGCGCCCAGCCCACGCCGCCGGAAAGCGGAGTGATCCAGCCGAAGAGGAGCACCGCGACGGCGATTCCGGCTGCGGCGGCACCGAGAACGTTGAACCGGTCGTCGAGCCGGGCGCCGCGCACCCGGCGTCGCGGTCCGATCGGGGTGCCGTCGTAGGCCGGGATCGTCGTGGTGTGGGTGTCGTTCGTCGTGAGGGTGCTGGTCGCGGCGTGCGTGATGTTGGGTGCGTGCGTGATCGTCATCAGTCGCTCTCCGCCCCGGATCGAGACCGTGCCACGATCGACGAGGCCGTGAAGTTGATCACGAGGGTGATCAGGAACAGTACGAGTCCGGCTGCCATCAGCGCGGAGAGGCCGAATGAGCTGGATTCGCCGTAGCGGAGGGCGATGAGCGCGGAGACGGAGTTGGTGCCGGTCTTCAGCACCTCCCAGTTGATCGTGAAGATCGGCGAAATGATCATGTAGACGGCGATGGTTTCACCGAGAGCGCGGCCGAGGCCGAGCATGGTGCCGCCGATGATGCCGCCACGACCGAAGGGCAGCACGACCGCACGGATCATGCCCCAGCGCGTCGACCCGAGCGCGAAGGCGGCCTCGCGCTCGCCGATCGGCGCCTGGGAGAAGGCCTCGCGCATGACCGACGTCTGGGTCGGGACCACCATGAGGCCGACGACAATGCCGGCGATGAACGCCGAGGAGGTGAACGCGCTGGCCTCGGTGAGCGCTTGCCCACTGGCGTCCGCCACCCGGAACAGCGGGATCCAGCCGAAGTAGGTGGAGATCCAGGTGGCGACCGGGATCACGTTGGCCTGCAGGAAGAAGACGCCCCAGAGGCCGAAGACCACGCTCGGCACGGCGGCCATCAGGTCGACGAGCGTGACGAGCGTGGAGCGCATCCGGCCCTGGGCGACCTCGGAGATGAGTAGGGCCGTGCCGAGGGCGAGCGGCACGGCGACGCACATCGCGATCACCGCGATCGTGATGGTGCCGAACAAGACGGATGCGATGCCGAATTTCTGCGACTCCGGCGACCAGTCCTGCTCGACCAGAAAGCTGAACCCGGCGACGCCGAGGGCCTCCGAGGCACGCAACGAAAGGAACACGCCCACGGCGAGCATGATCGCCACGGTGATGCAGCCGGCGAAGAAGGCCACCGAACGGAACACCGAGTCCGAGACCGAGGGACGTGCTGTCAGTAAGCGGCGCGGGGACGAGTCCGGGTTCGCCGGGTCGACCGTTGGCGGCTCGATCGCAGGCGCGTCGAAGAGGGTCGAAAACGACATGGGTGTCCTTGCACATTCGGGTGTGGGGAGCGGAACGAACGTGGCGGTAGCACGTCCGAGACACATGTTTGGGGCGCTTGGTTAACACTGAGCGTCGATTTGTCCAGCTAGAGGTGGACGCGTAGTGGAGAGTTGAGCGCGCGGGATTGCACCCGGTGCAGGACCGGGGGCCCCGCAGAGGGCGCCCGCACGTGGGCGCGCAGAGGGCGCCCGCACGTGGGCGCGCATCACGGCGGCAGCCGAGTCACGGGAGAACGGCGGCCGCGCGGTGAGCGCGAAGTGGCGTGCGCCACCGAGCGGTACAGCTCGCTACGTTTATACGGCGTCACCGCGCGCCCGCCAGCGCGGCGTAGGTATTCGCGGTCGCGGCAACGGTGTTCACATAGGAATCGACGTGGTTGTACGCGAACACGGCGGCGCGCCAGCGATCGGGCCGGGACAGCTCGCCGTAGTGGCAGAGGTAGCGGCCGGCGGCGAGGGCGGCATCGTCGATTTGTTGCGGGTCGTCGACGCCGTCCCCGTTGCCGTCGGCGCCCCATCGCTGCCAGGTCGCCGGAATGAATTGCAGGGGCCCGACCGCGCGGTCCCATTCGGTGCTGCCGTCCCAGACTCCGCGATCGGTGTCGCTCATCGCGGCGAAAGCGCTGCCATCGAGTGCGGGGCCGAAGATGCCCGGGCGGGCGGCGCCATCCGCGCCGAGTGCCGAACCGTCGTGGCTGCCGTGACCGGATTCGACGTTGCCGAGGGCGGCCAGGGTACTCCAACCGAGGTGGCAGCCCGGTTGTTCGGCCGCCAGGGCCAGGGACGCCCCTGCATAGCCGAGCAGGGCGCGCACTGGGATGCCAGCCGCTTGGGCGACGCGGACGGCCCAGGCAGGGTCGGCGAGCGCCGCATTGCCATCAATCGGAGGCGTAACCGTCGGCAGGGCAAGCGTGGCGGGCGCTGGTTCGGCCGCGGGCAGCGATCGGGCAACCTCTGGCGGCACGGTGGTGATGACCGCCGACGCGGCCGGTGCGAGACTCGCCCGCACGCCCTCGGGTGCCTGGAAACCGGGTACCAGCCAGCCGAAGACCAGCCAGCCGAGCACGGAGAGGCCGGCGACCGTGGCGATCATGGGGGTTCCGCGGTGCTTGCGCACGGTCACCAGGACAGGGCCCGTTCCTCGTCGGAGAGTACCCGGTTGCCGCGCTGCCCGGCCTCCGTGGCATGACGGGCGTCCGCACCGACGAGCGCGCTGTGGAAAGCCTCAATGGTTCCAGCCGAGGCCTCGCGGCTGGTCGACGCCCCGCCATACCAGCGCCCTGCAGTCATCACGACTACATCACCGACGCTGATCACCCACCCGTGTGTGCCGGCCTTGGGACCCGTGACAACCGTGGCGACCATCGAATCGCACTGGCCCTTGAGTTCGAGGACGTGGGCTCGCGCGCTGGAGAACGTTGCGTAGACGGAGGAGCTACGGCCGAGCTCGCGCCGGTTCGAGGCGAGCAGTCGCCAGATACCGGAGTGCCGCGGCGCTCCCGTGAGCAAGGGACCGGCGCGGTGCCCGTCACGCACGGCGACCGCCCTAACGGGAGTGCCGACATTCTGCACGCTCTCACGGAAAGCCACCCATCCGTGCAATCGGGGGTCGGCGGCGGATTCAAACGCCGAGAAGACGATGCTCGGGCTCGGCGACAAGATGACTCCCTGGGCAAGGATGATGCAGCGAAGGGGCCACTGTGACGTGTGAGCGGCTCGAATAGGCCGACCCCGCGTGTACTTTCCAGCCCACGAATGTCCGGTTCGGGAGCATCACCTGAACCGGAGGTGAACGAGGGATGGCCGGCGCGGTAAGAACGCGCGAAAGATGTCCCGCACTTGGGGGTCGTCTTACCGGCGGAATGCCTTCCGGGCCAGCCAGTTTCCGAGGAACTGCACCAGCTGCACGAGCACGATGATCAGCAGCACGGCCGCCCAGGTCACCACGGGATTGAACTGGCGGTAGCCGTAGAGCAGCGCGAAGTTTCCGAGGCCGCCGCCGCCGACGTAGCCGGCTACCGCCGACATGTCCACGAGCGCCACGAAGATGAAGGTGTAGCCGAGGATGAGCGGGCCGAGCGCCTCGGGCAGCAGCACCGTGAAGATGATCCGGATCGGCCCGGCCCCCACACTGCGGGCCGCCTCGATCACACCGGGCGTCACCGTGAGGAGGTTCTGCTCCACGATGCGCCCCATGGCGAAGGATGCCGCGAGCGAGATCGTGAAGATGATCGCCGCGTTGCCGATGCCGGTTCCCACCACGGCCCGGGCCAGCGGCTGGGCGGCGGCCAGGAAGATGATGAACGGGATCGGCCGCACGATGTTCACCAGCAGGTTCAGCACCACGAAGACCCCGCGGTTCTCGAGGATGCTGCCGGCGCGGGTCAGATACAGGCCGAGGCCCACGAGCAGGCCGCCGATCCCGCCGAAGAAGAGCGTGAGGCCGACGATGTAGAGGGTCTCCCCCGCGGCGATCCAGAGTTCGGGCAACAGGTCGATCAGGCTGTCCATCTCAGCGCACCTCGGTCACGGTCGTGAGGGTTCGCACCCGGTCGAGCGCGGCGTCGATGGCGGCGTCGGCCGCGGCATCCGTCGCCCCCGGCGTGGCCAGTGCCAGCGTCAGGTGTCCGAACGACCGGCCCTGGATCTCGTTGATGCCGCCGTAGACGACCTCGAAGGTGACGCCGGCGGAGACGAACTCGCTGAACACGCGGGCCTGATCGACGCTGCTGTCGCGGAACGCCAGCGTGACGAGGCGGCCCGGGTGACGCCGCCGCAGCACGGCGAGTTCCGGCGGCGACGGGAGACCCTTGACCACGGTCGAGACGAACCGGGCGGAGGCCGCCTGCTGCGGGTTCGAGAACACGTCGAACACGTCGCCGCGCTCGATCACCCGGCCCTGGTCCATCACGGCGACCTTCGTCGCCAAGGTCTGGATGACATCCATCTCGTGCGTGATCACGATAATGGTGACCCCGAATTCCTTATTCACCCGCCCGAGCAGGTCCAGAACCTCGGAGGTGGTCTCCGGGTCGAGGGCGCTGGTGGCCTCGTCGGCGAGCAGGATGCCCGGCTGGCTGGCTAAGGCCCGCGCGATGCCCACGCGCTGCTTCTGACCGCCGGAGAGCTGGTCGGGATAGGCGCCCGCCTTGTCGCCGAGCCCGACGAAGTCGAGCATCTCGGCAACCCGGGCCCGGCGCGTCTCCTTCGATTGGCCGGCCACCTCGAGCGGGTAGGCGACGTTCGCCGCGACGGAGCGTGACCCCAGAAGGTTGAACTGCTGGAAGATCATCCCGATACCCAGCCGCACCGGGCGCAGCTCCCGCTCGGGCAGGCGGGCGATGTCGGTGCCGTTGATCAGGATCTCGCCCGACGTCGACCGTTCGAGGGCGTTCACAAGCCGCACCAGGGTGCTCTTGCCTGCCCCCGAATAACCGATGATGCCGTAGACGTCCCCGGCGTCGATCGTGAGGCTGACCTTGTCGATGGCGACGACCTCGGCCCCGCCCCGGGTCGTGGGCAGGTACACCTTGCTCACGTCACGCAGTTCGACAACGGGGGTGGGGGCAGGCATGGGACGTCCTTACTGACTGGCGTGGCGCCGGACTGTGCGGCTGTGCTGGGCTGAGGTCGGGCGGCGCTACTTCTGGGCTGCGGTGTCCTTCTCGACCGTGGCGAGGGAGGCCTCGAGGTCGGCGACCGGGGTCTGGACCATCACCGCGGAACCGGCGGACACGTCGATCACGCCATCCTGAACGGCCTTCGTGGTCTGGTAGATCTCGACCAGCTTCTGGTAGGTGGCGTTGTCCTTGTCCTTTGCGCGGGCCGCGAAAACGTTCACGTACGGGAGCGCGTTGGGGTCGGCGGGGTCGTCCTGGGCGAGGGCATCCTCAACCTTCAAACCGGCCTTCTCGACGAAGTCGTTGTTGATGATCGCGGCGGCGACGTCGGGAAGCGACGTGGCGGTGAGCGAGGCCTCGAGCGCGGTCACGGTGACCTTGGACTTTTTCTTATCGATATCGTCGAGGGTCGAGTAGATGCTGCCACCGTCGGAGAGCGTAATCAGCTTCGCCGACTGAAGTACGAGCAACGCGCGAGCCAGGTTGCTGGCGTCGTTCGGCACCGCGACGGTGTCGCCTTTCTTGATTTTGCTGACGTCGTCATACCGGGTCGAGTACAGGGCGAGCGGGTAGATCGCGGTGGCGCCGACCGGCGCGAGGTCTTCTTTGCTGGCCACGTTGTACTCGGCGAGGTAGACGATGTGCTGGAACTGGTTCAGGTCGAGCTCGCCGGCAGACAGGGCCGGGTTCGGCTGCCCGAACTCGGTGAAGTCGACGATGTCGACGGTGATGCCGGCATCCGCCGCGGCTTCCTCGTAGACGGCCCAGTATGGGTCGCTGGCGCCGACGACGCCGATCTTCACGGTCTCGTCGGCGGCCGCACCGGAGCAACCGGCGAGCAGGGCGACGAGCGGTACGACCGCGAGAGCGGCGAGCAGTTTCTTGTTCACGATGGGGTTCCCCTTGTTGGCTTCGGTGCCGTCTGGACGGCGGTGGGTGCCGACGCGATTTCGGGCACAGAGGGACCACGGGACAAAGAGGGGTGGGAGTCTGTGCCGCTGCATCGCGAGGCACGTTCCAAGGCTAACGGGAGATGCTGCGCCGCGTGCGCGCCAACGTCACACGCGGTCACAGCAACTGCGACTTCAGCCCTCGATCAGCTCAGAGAGTTCGATCCAGCGGGTTTCGAAGCCGGCGATGGCGGACTCGAGCGTCTGCAGTTCGGTGCTGAGCACGCCGAGGCCGTCGAAGTCGGACTGGTCGTGCACGGCGAGGCTCTCGTGCAGGGCCGCGATCCGCGCGTTCTGCTTGGCGACCTTGCGATCGATGGAGGCGAGTTCCTTCTGCGCGTTGCGGAGGTCGGCGCCGCCGATGGCGAGCTTGCGCGACGCCTTCCCGCCGGAGGTGTTCGCCGCGTTCGCCTCGGCGGGCTTGTCAATGCCGCTCGTCTGCTTCTTGCGCATCTCGAGGTACTGGTCCACACCGCCGGGAAGGTGGCGGAAGCCGCCCTCGGTGACCGCGTACTGGTTGTCGGTGACGCGCTCGATCAGGTACCGGTCGTGCGAGACCACGAGGAGGGTGCCGGGGAAGGAGTCGAGCAGGTCTTCCATGGCCGCGAGCATGTCGGTGTCCAGGTCGTTGGTGGGCTCGTCGAGGATGAGCACATTGGGCTCGTCGAGCACGATCAGCAGCAGCTGCAGGCGGCGCTTCTGGCCACCGGAGAGATCCTTGACCTGGGTGGTCAGCTGGGCGCTCATGAAACCCATGCGCTCGAGCATCTGGCCGGGCGTGATTTCCTTGCCGCCGGCCATGTACGACGTCTTCTGACGGCCGATGACCTCGCTGACGCGGTCGTTCTGGATGTCGTCGAGTTCGAACAGCTGCTGGGTGAGCACGGCGACCTTGATGGTCTTGCCGCGCTTGACGGTGCCCGTGGTGGGCAGAAGTGTGCCGGCCACCAGGTTCAGGAGCGTGCTTTTGCCGGCGCCGTTGACGCCCATGATGCCGGTGCGCTCGCCCGGTGCGATGCGCCAGGTGATGTCGTTCAGCACGGTCTCCTCGCCGAACTTCACGCCGATGTCGATCAGGTCGACGACATCCTTGCCCAGGCGCTGCATGGCCATCGACTGCATCGACACGGTGTCGCGGGGCGGCGGCTCGTTCTCGATCAGCTCGTTCGCGGCGTCGATGCGGAACTTGGGCTTCGCGGTGCGGGCGGGGGCTCCGCGCCGCAGCCAGGCCAATTCCTTCTTCATCAGGTTCTGGCGCTTGGATTCGGAGGCCGCGCTCATCCGGTCGCGTTCGACGCGCTGCAGGATGTAGGCGGCGTAGCCACCCTCGAACGGTTCGATCAGGCGGTCGTGCACCTCCCAGGTCATGTTGCAGACCTCGTCGAGGAACCACCGGTCGTGGGTGACGACCACCAGGCCGCCGGAGTTCGTGGCCCAGCGGGTCTTCAGGTGACCGGCCAGCCAGGAGATGCCCTCCACGTCGAGGTGGTTGGTGGGCTCGTCGAGGAAGATGACGTCGTGGTCACCGATCAGCACGGAGGCCAGAGCCACCCGGCGGCGCTGGCCACCGGAGAGGTCGTCGACAAGGGCGTCCCAGGGGATGTCCCGCACGAGTCCCGCAATCACGTCGCGCACCTTGGCGTCGCCCGCCCAGACGTGCTCGTCGATGCCGCCGACGATGGTGTGGCCCACGGTCTGGCCCGAAGCGAGGTCGTCGGACTGGTCGAGCATGCCGATGGTGACGCCGCGCCGGCGCGTGACGCGGCCCGCGTCGGGTTCCATCCGGCCGGCGAGCAGGCGCATCAGGGTGGACTTGCCGTCGCCGTTGCGGCCGACGACGCCGATCCGGTCGCCTTCGTTGAGACCGGCGGTGACGCTGTCAAAAATGACGCGGGTGGGAAATTCAAGGTGCAGGGACTCGGCCCCGAGCAAATGTGCCATAGCTTTCGAGTTTAGCTGGCGCGGCTGAGAGGCCCGCGCGCCCCGGTTTCGCACCCGGTGGCCTGACTGTTGCCGAATCGGACATCTGTTGCCGGCACACCGGCAACAGATGTCCGACCGGGCCACAGTTGCGGCAAAACGGGGGGCTAGTCGTGGATGATCCGGGCCCCGTGCACCGGCCCGGTGGCGCGCACCACGCGCAGCCGGGACGCGCTCAGGGCGACCTGCAGTTCGAGGGCGCTGTCGGCATCCGCGACCAGGAAGGCCACGGTCGGGCCGGAGCCGGAGAGCAGGCCGGCCAGGGCGCCGTTCGCCTCGCCCAACTCGAGCACCTTGCCCAGGCCGGGGGCCAGGTGCAGCGCGGGAGCCTGCAGGTCGTTGTGCAGCGCCTCGGCCAGCATCCGCGGGTCGCCGGCCCGAAGCGCCTGCAGCACGTTGGTGTCGACGGAGGGCTGGATCTGGGCAGGGAAGATGTCCTGGGCGTGGCGTTCGCGGTGGCGGTCGAGCTCGTTGTAGACGCCGGGGGTCGAGAGGCCGAAGTCGGCGAGGGCGAGCACCCAGTGGAACTGCCCCTTGGCCAGGGCTGGGCTGAGCTGGTCGCCGCGCCCGGTGCCGATGGCGGTGCCGCCGGTGAAGGCGAACGGGACGTCAGCGCCGAGGGTCGCGGCGATCTCGATGAGGTCGTCGCGGGTGGCGTCGGTTCCCCACAGGGTGTCGCAAGCGAGGAGGCTGGCCGCGGCATCCGCCGACCCGCCACCCATGCCGCCGGCGATGGGCACGTTCTTCTCGATCGAGAGGCGCACTCCCCCGCGATAGCCGGCCTTGCGGGCCAGGGCGCGCGCGGCCTTGATGGCGAGGTTGCTGCCGTCGACGGCGAGACCCGAGGCGTCTATGGGGCCGGTGAACACGACCGAGAAGTCGTCGGCCGGCCAAGCGCGCACGTCTTCGAACAGTGACACGGCCTGGTAGGCGGTGGCCACCTCGTGGTACCCGTCTTCGAGGACCGCACCGACCTTGAGGAAAACGTTGATCTTGCCGGGCGCCCGCGCATGCACCACGGGGGAAGGGGCCGGGTTGGTCATGTGACTAACCTAGCCCAGCCGCACAGTCGCGACTGCCCCGCGGCGGCACGCGTCAGTGTGCGGCGAGCTGGGCGCGGGCGATCGCCAGGAAGTCCTCGACCGTGAGCTGCTCGCCGCGCTCGGTAGGGTCGATTCCGGCGTGCGTCATGATCTCGGTGGCACTCGATGGGTCACCGAGAACGGAGGACAACGACTTGCGCAGCATTTTGCGGCGCTGCTGGAACGCGGCATCGACGAGGGCGAAGGTGGCGCGGCGCAATTCCTCGGATTCGAGCGGCCGGGCGCGCCGTTCGAAGGCGATCAGGATCGAATCGACGCCGGGAACCGGCCAGAACACCTGACGGCTGACCTTGCCGGCGGGGCGGAATGCCCCGTACCAGGCGGCCTTGACGCTCGGGCTGCCGTAGACCTTGCTGCCGGATGGCGCCGCGAGGCGCTCCCCCACCTCGGCCTGCACCATGACCACTCCGGCCCGGATGGAGGCGAAGTGCTCCAGCAGGTAGAGCAGCACCGGCACCGACACGTTGTACGGCAGGTTCGCCACGAGGCGGCTCGGGTCGCCGGGCAGTTCCGTGATCTTGAGCGCGTCGTTGCGGATGACGGTGAGCGGCGCGCCGGGATGCATCAGCTCGACCGTCAGCGGCAGCTGCTCGGCGAGCCGGTCATCGATCTCCACGGCCACGACGGTCGCGCCGGTCTCGAGCAGCCCCAGCGTGAGGGATCCCAGCCCGGGGCCCACCTCCAGCACGGTGTCGCCGGGTGAGACGGTTGCGACCCTGACGATGCGGCGCACGGTGTTGCCGTCGATGACGAAGTTCTGGCCGAGCTTCTTGGTGGGGTTGACGCCCAGCATCTCGGCCAGGTCGCGGATCTCGGCGGGGCCGAGGAGGGACCGTGCGCCGGGAGCGGCGGCTGGAGCAGCAGCGGGTGCTGCAGCGGGTGCTGCAGCGGGATCCGCGGGCTCGGCATCCGTTTCGAGAGCGGATGCCGGCTCCGGCACGGCGGCCGGCGCGGCGTGCCGGCCGCCGGTCACTTCGTCGCTGACGGGTCGGGTGCCGGCCTCGGGTTCGTCTCCGGGAGCGTAGCCGTGGCGGGGCGGGGTCATGCGAGGCCTCCGAACGGGCTCGTGTCGGACTCTGGCTCGGTGACCGTCACCGTCACCGGTTCGGCGTCCCACCGTCCGTAGACGAGTTCGGTGTTGGACGAAATCTGGGTGGCGAGAATGGTGGCCTCCGTTTCGAGGTGGTCGGCCATGGCGCGCAGGGTGTGCGGCAGCAGGTACGGCGCGTTCGGGCGGCCGCGGAAGGGTGCGGGGGTGAGGAACGGGGCATCCGTCTCGACCAGCAGCAGCCGGCGCGGCACCGCGGCCAGGGCCTCCCGCAGATTCTGGGCGTTCTTGAAGGTCACGGTTCCCGCGAACGAGAGGTACCAGCCGTTGTCGGCGAGGATGCGGGCCATCTCGACGTCGCCGGAGAAGCAGTGGAAGACGGTGCGATCGGGCGCGCCGACCCGCAGCAGGGTCTCGATCACCGCGGCGTGGGCGTCGCGGTCGTGGATCTGCAGCGCGAGGCCGTTCTGCTTGGCGATGTCGATGTGCGCCTCGAAGGAGCGGAACTGGCTGGCGTGTCCTTCGGGGCCGGTGCGGAAGAAGTCCAGTCCGGTCTCCCCGATGGCGACCACGCGCGGGCGCGTCGCCAGCTCGGCGATCTCAGCCAAGGCGTCGTCGAGGGTGCCGGCGGCCTCGTAGACCGGGGCCTCGTTGGGGTGGATGGCGACGGCCGCGAGCATGCGCGGCTCCCGGGCGGCCATCGCGGCCGACCAGCGCGAGGTCTTCAGGTCGCCGCCGACCTGGATGACGCCGCGCACGCCGACGCTGGACGCGCGGTCGAGCTGCTCGGCCACGCTGAGCGACTGGTCGCCGTCGGCGATCTCCAAGTGGGTGTGGTTGTCGTAGACCGGCACGACGAGCGGGTCGGGCTGCGGCGGGTAGCTCAGGTCCCGACCGGCGCCTTTTTCGCGCTGGCGCACGGGGCCGGCTTCGGGCCCGGGCTCGTCAGCCAACCGTGGCCTCGATGCGCGGGAAAAGCGCCTCGAGCGGGGAGACCCGCGGGCCGCCGGTCCACTCCCAGGCCCGGTCGATGCGCTGGTCGGTGACCAGGCCGATGCCGCCGAGGGCGGTCCAGAGCTTCGCCGTGGCCTGCGGTACGACCGGCGAGAGCAGCACGGCGAGCGTGCCCAGTCCGCGCACGGCGGTGACCAGCACGGCTTCGAGTCGGTCCCGGTTGGCCGGGTCCTTCGCGAGCGACCACGGCTCCTGGGCGGTGATGTAGCCGTTGAGCTCGTCGACCAGTTCCCAAATCGCGGCGATGGCGTCGTGGATGGCGAGGTGTCCGATGGCCAGTGTGGCGGCATCCGTCACCCGCTTCTCGGTGCCGCGAATGAGCTCGTCGGCCTCGCTGAAATCGCCGGCGACGGGGATCTCGCCGTCGCAATAGCGCACGACCATGGCGATCACGCGGGAGGCGAGGTTGCCGAAGCCGTTGGCCAGCTCGGACTGGTACCGGGCGGACAGGTCTTCCCAGGAGAAGGAGCCGTCCTGGCCGAAGCTGATCGCGCGCATGAAGTAATAGCGGAAGGCGTCGGAGCCGAACGTATCCGTGATCTGGCTTGGGGCGATGCCGGTGAGCTTGGACTTGCTCATCTTCTCGCCGCCCACGAGCAACCAGCCGTGGCCGAAGACCTGCCGAGGCACCTCGATGCCCGCGGCGAGGAGCATTGCAGGCCAGATGACGGCGTGGAAACGCAAAATATCTTTGCCCACGACGTGCGTCGCCGGCCAGAGGCGGTTGAACTTCTCGTCGTCGTGGCCGTAGCCGGCGGCGGTGATGTAGTTGAGCAGGGCGTCGAACCAGACGTAGACGACGTGGCTGTCGTCCCAGGGCACCTTGATGCCCCAGTCGAAACTGGAGCGGGAGATCGACAGGTCGCTGAGGCCCTGCTTGACGAAGGATATTACCTCGTTGCGCGCCGACGCGGGCTGTACGAAGTTCGGGTTCTCCTCGTACAGGGCGAGGAGCTGGTCGGCGAACGTGCTCATCCGAAAGAAGTAGTTTTTCTCGTGCAGCAGCTCGCAGGGGATGGAGTGGATGGCGCAGACCTGCTGCCCGGCGTACTCGCCGACCCCATCGATGAGGTCGCTCGGCTGCTTGTACTCCTCGCAGCCGACGCAGTAGAAGCCCTCGTACTCGCCGGTGTAGATGTGGCCGGAGTCGTAGAGGTGCTGCAGGAACTTCTGCGCGTTCACTTCGTGGCGCACATCAGTGGTGCGGATGAAGTCGTCGTTTCGGATGTCGACCGTCTTCAGCAGCGGCTTCCAGGCGGTTTCGACCAGACGGTCGGCCCACTCCTTCGGCGTGACGCCGTTGGCGGTCGCGGTGCGCAGGATCTTCTGCCCGTGCTCGTCCGTTCCGGTGAGCAGCCAGGCATCCTCGCCGGACTGCCGGTGCCAGCGTGCGAGCACGTCGGCAGCCACCTCGGTATAGGCGTGCCCGATGTGGGGGACATCATTCACGTAGAAAATGGGCGTGGTGATGTAAAAAGATGAGCCGTCGGACATGCTCTCATCCTATATAGGAGCAGCGGATGACGCTGGCCGTGTTACCTTGTGCCGCGATCGTCGTGGTGATCGTCGTGGTGCGGGTGGCCGAAGTCCGGCGGCAGCACCTCCTGCGCGGCCGGGCCCGGGTCCGGTTCGGGGCGGCCGATCACGGTGGCTCCGCGCAGCTTCGCCAACTGGGCCGCGATACCGCCCACTGCCCCGGCCGCGTCATGCACGCGGATGGTGCGCCTCGGACGCGGGGCGACGTCCTGTACCGCATCCCGCGCCCGTGCCTGCGCGTGCGAATTCGACGGAGATTTTCGGTAATCTGGCCCGATTCGGCCCGTATCGGGCCGCGGCGGGCAAAATATCGTCGAATTGGTTCGGAGCAGGGAACGTCAGGGCAGAGGCAGAGCCTGGAAGTCCGCGCGGGCCGCGGCGGGCTTGCCCGTCTTGCGCTCCAGCGCCGCCTCGTAGAGGGCGCGCTTGCCGAGCCCGGTGGCGGCGGACACGTCGGCGGCGGCATCCTTGAGACGGATGCCCGACTCCACCAACGCGAGCACCTCGACCACCCCGGTCTCCAGATCCAGCACGCGTGCCTCCGCCCCGGCGACCACGATGGCGATCTCGCCCTTGACCCCGCCGGCGGCCCACTCAGCCAGCTCGGTCGCGGTACCGCGCTTCACTTCCTCGTAGAACTTGGTCAGCTCACGGCAGACCACGACGCGGCGCCCGGCCCCGAGCACCGCAGCCAGATCGGTCAGGGAGGCCGCCAGCCGGTTGGGCGATTCGAAAAAAACCATTGTGCGCCGCTCCGCGGCCACCTCGCGGAGGGCCGAAACCCGGTCGCCGTGCTTGCGGGGCAGGAACCCCTCGAAGGTGAACCGGTCCGTCGGCAGCCCGGACACGGCGAGCGCGGCGAGCACGGCCGACGGCCCGGGCAACACCGACACGACGACGCCGGCCGCCACCGCGGCATCCACCAGGTGGAAACCCGGGTCGGATACCGTCGGCATCCCTGCGTCGCTGAGCACCAGGATGTCGGTGTCGCGGGCGAGTTCGACGAGTTCGGCCGCCTTGCCGCGCTCGTTGTGGTCGTGCAGGCTGATCAGCCGCGGGCGGTTCTCGATGCCCAGGGCCTTGAGCAGGTGCACGGTGACCCGAGTGTCCTCGGCGGCGATAATCGTCATCGTGCCGAGCGCCTCGATCAGACGCGTTGACGCGTCGCCCAGGTTTCCGATCGGGGTGGCAGCCAGGAGGATCATGGTCCCAGTCTCGCAGCCACGGATCACTACGATGGTCACGTGTTCGTGACAAGCCGCGTTTTCTTCTGGGCCGGGCCGCTGGCGGTGACCCTGCTCGCGGCGGTGCTGCGACTCTGGAATCTCGGCGTGCCGCACGCGCTGGTGTTCGACGAAACCTTCTATGTGAAAGACGCCTGGACTCTCTTCAACAACGGCTATGAGTCAACCTGGCCCGAGGGGGCGGACGCCCTCTTCGCCGCCGGGCAGACCGATGTCTTCCTGTCCGACCCGTCGTTCGTGGTGCATCCGCCGCTCGGCAAGTGGCTGATCGCACTGGGTATGGCTGTCGTCGGCCCCGAACACAGCTGGGGCTGGCGGATCGCCACCGCCCTGATCGGTGTGCTGGCGGTCGTGCTGCTGATGTTGATCGCGAAGAAGCTGTTCGGGTCGACCGTGCTGGCCGTGATCGCCGGGTTCCTTTTCGCCATCGACGGCAACGCCATCGTGATGTCGCGCGTGGCCCTGCTGGACAACTCCGTGATGTTCTTCGCACTTCTCGGGTTTGGCGCTGTGCTGCTCGACCGGGACCGGCACGCCACCAGGCTGTCTGCCTGCCTGGTCCAGGCGCGTGAGGCCGGGCGGGAGCCGGGCTGGGGGCCGACCCTGTGGCGGCGGCCCTGGCTGCTCGCGGCCGGCCTTGCCTTCGGGCTCGCCTGCAGCGTCAAGTGGTCGGGCATCTACTTCCTCGCCGCCTTCGGCGTCTACCTTGTTTTCGTCGACGCCCTCGCCCGGCGCCGCGCCGGGCTCCCGTTCTGGTTCAGCGCCGCCGTGCTCAAGCAGGCGCCGGCGACCTTCCTGTTGATCGTGCCGGTGGCCGTCGTCACCTACCTAGCCTCCTGGACCGGCTGGTTCGTCACCCGGGGAGGCTACTACCGCGACTGGGCCACTACGCCGGAGGCCGCGTGGACCGGCGCCCTCGCCTGGATTCCCGACTCGGTGCAAAGCTTCTGGCACTACCAGGTGGCGGCTTACACCTATCACGTGGGGCTCTCCACGCCGCATCCGTATCAGGCGAACCCGTTGACCTGGCTGTTCATGAGCCGCCCGACAAGCATGTACTACCGCGGCTTCGCTCTGGGCGAGAACGGATGCGACGTCGCCACCTGCTCCGAGGCGATCACCGGCATTGCGAATCCGATGATCTGGTGGGCGGCCACGGCGGCGGCCTTCTACCTGGTGTATCGCCTGGCGCGCTACCGCGAGTGGCAGGTCGGCCTGATCCTGATGGGGCTGGTCGCCGGCTACCTGCCCTGGCTGATGTACCTGAACCGCACGGTCTTCCAGTTCTACACGATCGCGTTCGAGCCCTACCTGCTCCTCGGCCTCACTTTCGTGATCGGCGTCCTGCTCCCCCGGGCACGCTGGGTCGTGCTGGGCTTCCTGGTGGCGGCCGCGCTCCTCAGCGCGTATTTCTACCCACTCTGGACGGGCATCCAGACCCCGTTTACGTTCTGGCAACTGCACATCTGGCTTCCCAGCTGGCGCTGACTTTCACGTGCTTTTCCGGGAAACTGAAAGCCACTTATATGCCTCTGTGGGCATATACCGACTGGGAAAGCGGTGTGAAAGCACCCGTCTCCAAGGGGTCCGGCCCATAGGATATGAATATCTGTTCTACGAGTGTCTGCTCCATCACCGACTGAGAAGTCCGGATACAAACCAGAGGCCTCATGTCGGAAGCTGTTGCCGCACCCACGGTGCGCATTGTCAAGACCCGCCCGGGTGGCGATTCGAAAAACCCCACCACCGAGTATTCATCGCTGCTGCACACCGTGCGCAACCTTGGACTTCTGAAGCGCGCCACCGGTTTCTACTGGTTCGTCTTCTCCATGCTTGTGCTCGCCAC
Source organism: Cryobacterium sp. M23 (assembly GCF_002929655.1). Lineage (NCBI taxonomy): Bacteria > Bacillati > Actinomycetota > Actinomycetes > Micrococcales > Microbacteriaceae > Cryobacterium > Cryobacterium sp. M23. Next base: position 11,712 of record NZ_PJJV01000043.1, on the reverse strand, counting down.
CCTGGGAACCGGGACCGCGTTCGTGCTGCTCGGCGATAGCTGGTACCAGCTCATCGTCGCGGGCGTGCTCGGCATCATCCTCACCCAGTATGCGTTCCTCGCCCACGAGGCGTCGCACCGCCAAGTGTTCGAGGGCGGTCGCGCGAATGATCGCGCCGGGCGCATCCTCGCCAACCTGTTCGTCGGCATCAGCTACGCCTGGTGGATGAACAAGCACAGTCGTCACCACGCCAATCCGAACGTCATCGGCAAGGACCCGGACATCGCCCCCGACTTCATCGTCTTTCGGGAAGAGGACGCAGCGAAGGTCAGCTGGCTCGGCTCGTTCGTCACCCGCAAGCAGGGCTATCTCTTCTTCCCGCTCCTGATGGCCGAGGGGTTCAACCTGCACGTGCAGGGTTTCAAAACCGTCTTCGGCAAGAAGAAGGTCGACAAGCGCTGGCTCGAGATCAGTATGCTGACCACCCGCATCGTGCTCTACGTCGCCGCGATTTTCTACTTCCTCCCCGTCGGCATGGCGTTCGCGTTCATCGGCGTGCAGCTGGCCGTCTTCGGTGTCTACATGGGGGCGTCCTTTGCGCCGAACCACAAGGGCATGCCGCAGCTCCCCCACGAGAGCAAAGTGGACTTCCTCCGCCGCCAGGTGCTCACCTCCCGCAACATCCGCGGCGGCACGTTCATGGACACGTTCATGGGCGGGCTCAACTATCAGGTCGAGCACCACCTGTTCCCGAACATGGCCCGGCCGCACCTGCACAAGGCCCAGGAGATCACCAAGGAATACTGCAAGACGCACAACATCCTTTACACGGAGACGTCGCTCTTCGAGTCCTACGGCATCGTCATCGCTTACCTGAACAAGGTCGGGCTCGGCGCCCGGGACCCGTTCGACTGCCCGATGGTCGCCCGTTTCCACCACCGGTAGATCGGCTGCAGCACTCCGACGAGCCGTGAGCAAAGCCCCTGTCCCCGTGCGGGAGAGGGGCTTTTCTCACGGGTCGGCGACGGGTACCAGGCCCGCCGCGGGCAAAGATGGCCGTAAACTCGGTGCAATGTGGCTGCCCGGTGTGCTGGTCGCGGCCGCGGCCGCGCTGCTCGCCGGAATCGCCCACGCGGTCTTCCCTGCCCTGCCGCTGCTCACGCTCGCTGTCACCTTCGGAATCGTCGCCGGTAATCTCCCGGTCGCCCACCGTGCGTTGACGGGAGTCCTTTCCCCGGGCCTGAAGCTCGCGGCCACCCGGTTCATGCGCATCGGCATCGTGCTGCTCGGCCTGAAGCTGAGCCTGGTGGACATCCTGGGCCTGGGCTGGGTGACCATCATGACCACCGTCCTGATCGTGCTGCTCACCTTCGTCGGCACCTACTGGCTCGGGCGCACGGTTCGCCTGCCCGGCCGCCAGCCGATCCTGATCGCCACCGGCTTCTCCATCTGCGGGGCGTCCGCGATCGGCGCGATGAGCGGCGTGGTCAAGGCGAAGGATGTCGACACCGCCACCCCGATCGCCCTGGTCACCCTCTGCGGCACGCTGGCCATCGCGGTGCTGCCGGTGCTGTGGCATCCGCTCGGTCTGACCGATCTGCAGTTCGGGCACTGGGTTGGCGCCGGCGTGCACGACGTCGGCCAGGTCGTCGCGACCGCGCAGATCGCCGGGCCCGCCGCGCTGGCCGTGGCCGTCGTCGTGAAGCTCACCCGGGTGCTGCTACTCGCGCCGATCGTCGCCGTCATCGCCGTCGGCGAGCGCCGCCGCGAGACGCGCGTCGCCACGGTGACGGATGCCCCCGTGTCCCGCCCGCCGCTCGTGCCCCTGTTCGTGGCCGGTTTCCTGGCCGCCGTTCTCGTGCGCACGTTCGCCCCGCTGCCGGACGCCGTGTTGGCCGGCGCGGACACCGTGCAGACCTACCTGCTCGCGGCCGCGCTCTTCGGGCTCGGCGCCGCCGTGAACCTCGGTTCCATCCTGCGCACCGGAGGCAGGGCCCTCCTCGTGGGTCTGACCTCCTGGACGTTGATCGCCACCCTCGCCCTCGCCGCCGTGCAGCTGCCCTGAGCCGGTGTCAGCGGCTCCGTCCCGAACGAATTCGACGGAGATTTTGCCCGAATCGCACCCAATCAGGCCGAAAACGCACTTTCAGAGCAGAATCTCCGTCGAATTGGTTCGACGCCGAACAGCGAGGTGGCGCTCAGCGGCGGGAGAGCCAGCCCCCGGCCGCGGCGTTCGGCGCCCGGTTCAGGGCGAACCGCGGCGGAGCGGCTGCGGTGCCCGTGGTCAGGTCGGCGAGGATTCGCCCGACCGTCGGCGTGAACTTGAAGCCGTGGCCGCTAAAGCCGGCCCCCACGATCACGGGGCCCACCCGGTCGAGCACGAAGTCCTCGTCGGCCGTGGTCGTGTAGGTGCAACTGACCGGGTCGAGCGTGTCGGGGTCGGCGCCGGGCAGCCATTCGCGCACATAGCGCGCCAGGGCAGCCAGCTGAACGGGCTCGGGCTGGAAGCTGCGCGCATCCGGGTCGGTGCTGGGACCCACGCCGTGCCAGCCGGCCTTGATCCCCTGGCCGGGCGTGTACATGCCATAGACCGGCGAGTACCAGTATCCGTAGCGCGGGTCGGACCAGGCGGGCGCATGGTTGAAGCCCGGCCACTCGGTCTCGGCGTGTGCGGCGGCGGCCGGGGAGGCGTCGCGCAAGGCGAAGTGCGCCGGCTGCTCCTGCGTCACCGTGAGGCGCGGCATCGGGATCACCCCGGCCAGCAGGGCGCTGGTCCACGCGCCGACCGTGACGACGGCCCGACGGGCGATGATCGTGCCGGCCTCGTGGGTCACCCGCACTCGGTCATCGCCCTGCACCTCCAGGCGCTGCACGCGGATGCCGTGCCGCACGTCGGCCCCGGCGGTCTGCGAGGCGGCCTGCAGGGCGGTCACCGCGGCATCCGCGTTCACCCGGCCGGCGTCGGGGGCGAACAGCACCCGGCCGTCGAAGCGGATGCCCGGCCAGCGTTCGGCTGCGGCCTCCGGGGCGAGGAACTCGGCGCCCAGGCCCACCCGGGCCAGCATTGCCGCCACTCGGTCGAACGACGGATTCGCCCCGTGATTGACGACGCCGACCTGACGCAGGAGTGTGCTCTGCGTCTCGGCTTCCAGCTCGCGCCAGAGCGACAGTGCCTCGGCAAGCATCGCCACGTAGGTAGGTTCGGCGTAGGCGGTGTTGAAATTGCGGGAGGCGCCGTGCGAGGCGCCGTTGAGGTGCCCGGGCGTGAACCGCTCCAGCACGGTGACCGGCCGGCCCCGACGCGCCAGCTGCCAGGCCGTCGCCGACCCCATTGCCCCGCCGCCGATGACGACCGTCTCCACGCGCTCTTCCATGCCCTTATCCTGCCCGACCAGGCGGCAGGCGCGGGCACCGGGGCGGCCGCAAGTCGGCATCCGTTTCGCACTGTTACGCCCTTGTCCCGAACCCCCCGCCGATCATCGCTAACGTAAGGCCATGGCAGATCGCGAGTACGGTTTCAAGACCCGGGCAATCCACGCAGGCAACATCCCCGACGCCGTGACCGGCGCGCGGGCCCTGCCGATCTACCAGACCAGCGCGTTCGTCTTCGATGACGCGTTGGATGCCGCCGCCCGCTTCGCCCTGCAGAAGTACGGCAACGTCTACTCCCGCCTCTCGAACCCGACCGTGGCGGCCTTCGAGGAGCGCGTGGCCAGCCTCGAGGGCGGGCTGGGCGCCGTCGCCACCGCCAGCGGCCTGTCCGCGCAGTACATCACCTTCGCCAGCCTCGCCGGCTCGGGAGACCACATCGTCTCCAGTGCCAACCTCTACGGCGGCTCGATCACCCAGCTCGACGTGACGCTGCGCCGGTTCGGGGTCGAGACGACGTTCGTGCGCAGCGCCGACGTGGCCGACTACGCCGCCGCGATCACCGAGAAAACCAAGCTGATCTTCGCCGAGACGGTGGCCAACCCGTCCGGCGAGGTCGCCGACATCGAGGGACTCGCCGCCGTCGCCCACGCGGCCGGGATCCCCCTGGTGATCGACTCGACCATCGCCACGCCCTACCTGACCCGGCCGATCGAGTGGGGCGCCGACATCGTGATCCACTCCGCCACCAAGTTCCTCGGCGGGCACGGCACCACCCTCGGCGGCGTCGTCGTCGAGAGTGGACGCTTCGACTGGCACAGCGACAAGTTCCCGCTCTTCGGCGAGCCGGTGCCCAGCTACGGCGGTCTCGAGTGGGCCGGCAACTTCGGCGAGTACGCGTTCCTCACCCGCCTGCGCGCCGAGCAGCTGCGCGACATCGGCCCGGCCCTCTCCCCTCACTCCGCGTTTCTGCTCGCCCAGGGCGTCGAGACGCTGCCGTTCCGCATGCAGGCGCACGTGGACAACGCGCGCGCGGTGGCCGAGTGGCTCGACGCCGATCCCCGGATCGAGTACGTCAACTGGGCCGGGCTGCCGGCCCACCCGCACTACGACCGCGGCCTCAAATACCTGCCGAAGGGTCCCGGCTCGGTCTTCAGCTTCGGCGTGAAGGGCGGCCGCGACGCCGGGCGCACCTTCATCGAATCGGTCGACCTGGCCAGCCACCTCGCCAACATCGGCGACGCCAAGACCCTGGTCATCCACCCGGCCTCCACCACCCATGCGCAGCTGAACGAGACCCAGCTCGTCGACGCCGGCGTGCTGCCCGGCCTGGTGCGCATCAGCGTGGGCATCGAAGACGTCGAGGACATCATCTACGACCTCGACCAGGCCCTTGACCGGATTGCGGGGACCAAATGAGCGAGCACCACGTGAACATCGACGCCACCCCCGACGCCACCCCCGACAGCGACGCCGCAACGGTCATGGATGCCGCCGCGCACGACACCGTGCACCTCGCCAATGGGCTCAGCTGCTCAGTGCCCACCGGTTCCCCCCTCGCGAAGCTGCTGAAATCCCAGCGCACCTGGGTGGGTCCCGACGCCAAGGCCCGGCTGAAGATCCTGCGGGCGGCGAAGTCCATCGCCATCGTCGGCGCGTCGCCGAATCCGGCCCGCTCCAGTTATTTCGTGGGTACCTACCTGCAGCAGTCGAGCGACTACCGGGTCTACTTCGTCAACCCGAACGCGAAGACCATCCTCGGCGAGACGGCCTACCCGGACCTCGCGTCGCTGCCCGAGGTGCCCGACATCGTCGACGTGTTCCGTCGCGCCAGCGACATCCCGGCCGTGATCGACGAGGTGCTCGCAATCGGGGCGCCCACCGTCTGGGTGCAGCTGGGCATCTGGAACCAGGAGGCCGCCGAATACGGCGAATCGAAGGGACTCACCGTGGTGATGGACCGCTGCATCAAGATCGAGCACGCCCGGTTCCACGGCGGGCTGCACCTCCTCGGGTTCGACACCGGCCAGATCACGGCGCGCAAAACCATCCGCTGATCCGTCCCCGGGGCGCAACCCCGGCACGGTTACGATGGTCGAATGACTGCGTATGTGTCGGCACTCGACCTCTTCTCCATCGGCATCGGCCCCTCCAGCTCCCACACGGTGGGCCCGATGCGGGCGGCGTTCACCTTCGCCGACCACCTACGCGATGCCGGTCTGCTCGCCGACGTGGCCCGCATCGGCTGCTCGCTCTACGGCTCGCTCGGCTCGACCGGACTCGGCCACGGCACGCCCGACGCAGTCCTGGCCGGCCTCTCCGGGCTCCGCCCCGAGACCTGCGACCCGGATGACGTGCGCTTCGCCTGGTCCGGCCTGGCCGACGACGCCGTGCTGATGCTCGGCGGCAGCCATGCCATCCCCGTGCGAAAGGACGACGTGGCCTTCGAGGCGCGCACCCGGCTACCCGGCCACCCCAACGCGCTGACCCTCACGGCCTGGGGGCACGACGCCGCCCCCCTGCTCGAGGAGACCTGGTACTCGATCGGCGGCGGCTTCATCCGGCGCGACGGCGACCCGATCGGCCCAAGCAGGGCCGTGCCACAGCCGCGGCAGTACTCCTCCAGCGCCGAACTCCTCGCCCTCTGCGACCTCTACGCCGTCGCAATCTGCGACATCGCCCGCGCCAACGAGGAGACGATCCACGGGGCCGAGGCGCTCGACGTCGGCCTCGACGCGATTTGGAACGCCATGAGCGACTGCGTGGAGTCAGGGCTCGAGGCCACCGGCACCCTCCCCGGCGGCCTTCAGGTCAAGCGCCGCGCGGCGGCCGTGCGCATGCAGCTAGAGGAATATGACCGGCTGCCGTTGCGTGAACGCGATACCTCGACCGAATGGCTGCATGCATTCGCCCTCGCCGTCAACGAGGAGAACGCCTCCGGCGGCCGCGTGGTCACCGCCCCCACCAACGGCGCGGCCGGCATCATCCCCGCGGTCGGCCACTACTACCTGCGCTTCGTGCCCGGGGCGGATGCCGCGGGAATCCGTCGCTATCTGCTCACCGCCGTCGCCATCGGTTCGCTCGTAAAGGCCAACGCCTCCATCTCCGGGGCGGAGGGCGGCTGCCAGGCCGAGGTCGGCTCCGCTTGCGCCATGGCGTCCGGCGCACTCTGCGCCGTTCTCGGCGGCACGCCGCGGCAGGTGGAGAACGCGGCCGAGATCGCGATGGAGCACCACCTGGGCCTCACCTGCGACCCCGTCGGCGGGCTCGTGCAGGTGCCGTGCATCGAGCGCAACGCCATCGCCGCGTCGACCGCCGTGTCGGCGGCCCGGCTGGCCCTGCACGGCGACGGCACGCACCTCGTCTCCCTCGACGCCGTGATCGAAACCATGCGCCAGACCGGCCTGGACATGTCGACCAAGTACAAGGAGACCAGTGAGGGTGGCCTCGCCGTCAACGTGATCGAGTGCTGACATCGCCACTTGCGCCCTAAACTGGACGCATCCGCTCGGGGGCACGAACGGAACTTTCTTCGAGGGGGGCATCCGATGAATTATGCGCAACCGACAACCACCCGTGTCCGGGCGCGGGTCGCTCTGGCCGCCATGCTGCTGCTCCCGCTCGGCCTCGCCGGGTGCGCCGGCGCCCCGGCTCCGGTGGTCACCGCGACGGTTACCCTCACGCCGACGCCCACTGCGACTCCCACGCCCACCCCCACGCCGACCCCCGGGCCCGATGCCCCGGTTGTGCCGAATCCGACTATCACGCCCAACGCCGAGGCCGTGCCCGTGGAGCCGCTGCCCGAGGGCCCGGCCGTCGACCTTGGCGCCAGTACGGGGGCCACCGGCGCCCCGGTCACCGATGGTACGGGCGCCCCGACCAGCTACTCCGTGTTGGAGGGCGACGACTTCTTCGCCATCGCGCAGCGGTTCGACCTACCGGTGCAGCAGCTGTTGCGCATGAATCCGTCGGTGTCGGGTCTCGGTGAGAATATCTACATCCGGGATGTGATCAACCTCGACTGGACCACCACCGGGTAGCGCGCTCAGGGGTACATTCCCAGCTTCTCGATAAGGCTCCGGTAGCCGGCTCGTCAAGGTGGTGACACGCCTCGAACGTCGGGGCGGCACGGCAGTGGGGTTCCCACGATTCTCCGGGCCGAGACCGACGCGGAAGCGGACGCTCCGGATGGCACCGCCATCCACGCGGGAGAGCATTCTCGCGGGACGGTCGGGGCGGCCCTGCAACAACTCCGTTTCGAACGAATTCGACGGAGATTGTGGCCGGATCGCACCCGGTCACGCCGAAAACGCACTTTTACAGCAGGATCTCCGTCGAATTGGTTCGACACCGGGCACGGCCCTCCCTAAGCGATGGACAGCGTCCACGCGGTAGAGTCGGCCCCGTCCTTCCGGGTGCGCCGCAACGGCGGGGCCGGGACGCACGTGCCTTAGTGCGTCAGCAGGTTGATGCGCTCGATCAGGGTGATCGTGCGCAGCGACTCCCGCGGGTCGACCGGGATCGGAGCCCCACGCAGGATCGCGTCGGCCAGACCGGTGTAGAACGCCGCATAGTTGCCGCGCTCGGTCGGCACCCGGGTCAGCGCGCCGTCCCGTCCGAGTACGCCCCAGGCGGACTCCGGGTCGACGCCGAAACCCGGGTCGGTCGGTCGGGCACCCGCCTCGAGGGCGGTCTCCTGGCCGTCGAGGCCCCACTTGGTGTAGCCCGCCTCGGAGCCGAGGACGTGGAAGCGCGGGCCGACCTGGGCGGCGATCCCGTTCATCCACAGGTGCGAGCGCACCCCCGACCCGTGGTGCAGCGCCACGAAGGTGTCGTCGTCGGCGACCCCACCCGGGCGTCGAATGAGGGTCTCCGCGTAGACGTCGTCGACCGGGCCGAACAGTTGCAGGGCCTGGTCGATCAGGTGGGCGCCGAGGTCGAAGAGCACCCCGCCGCCCTGTTGGATGGTCGCGCCGACCTTCCACGATTTGGTCTGCTCCGGCTTCCACCATTCGAACCGGGACTCGAACCGGCGCACATCGCCCAGCGCCCCCGCTGCGATTACGCCGCGCAGGGTGAGGAAGTCGCCGTCCCAGCGCCGGTTCTGGAACACGGTGAGCGGCAGGCCGAGGCTCACGGCCTTCTCGATCAGGCCGCGGCCTTCCCGGGTTGTCACCGCGAAGGGCTTGTCGACGACCACGGCGAGCCCGGCGTCGAGGGCGGCGTGGGCGAGTTCGACGTGCGTGCCCGACGGTGAGCCGATCACGACCAGGTCCAGGTCGTCCGCGGCGGCGAACAGGTCCTCGGCGGTCGACATCAGGCGCACCCCCGGGTGACGCTCACCGGCCTGCTCGCGCCGCACGGGGTCGCGGGTGACGATCAGGTCGAGCGAGAACTCGGGGTTCGCGCCGAGGAGCGGGCTGTGGAACACGCGTCCGGACGTGCCGAACCCGATCAGTCCGGTGCGGATTGGGGCGACGGATGCTGGCGACTGCGTCATGCTCCCACGGTACTCCCGGTGCGGCTTCCTCCCGGCCCGCTACAGCCGGTCGACGCCGGTGACGCGCACGACGGCGGCGCCCAGCTCGTCGGAGTCGGCCAGGTCGACGGTGGCACTGATGCCCCAGTCGTGGTCCCCCGCCGGGTCGTCGAATATCTGCCGCACGGTCCAGACGGATGCGCCCTCGTCGAAGATGATCAGGTCTGCGCTGCGCGCATTCGCCCCGGTCAGCAGCTCGTCGTGCTCGGCGAAGTAGCCGTCCATGGCATCGACCCAGGCATCCGTGTGGAAACCGTGTTCCCGGTCAAGCTCGCCCAGGGCGTCATAGTTCTCGAGCGCGGCCAGCTGCACCCGGCGGAAGAGCTCGTTGCGCACCAGGATGCGGAACGCGCGCGCATTGGTGGTCAGGCGGCGGGGCGCGGGCGGCAGCACCGACTGCGCAGCATCCGAGTGCACGGCGAGGTCCGGGTGGATGAGTTCCTCCCACTCGTCGAGCAGGCTCGAGTCGACCTGGCGCACCAGCTCGCCCAGCCACTCGATCAGGTCGAGCAGGTCTTCCGTCTTGGCGTCGTCGGGGATGGTTTGCCGGGCGGCCCGGTACGCATCCGAGAGATAGCGGAGAACGACGCCCTCGCTGCGGGCGAGCTTGTAGTAGGCCACGAACTCACCGAAGGACATGGCCCGCTCGTACATGTCCCGCACGACCGTCTTCGGGCTGAGCTCGAAGTCGGCGATCCACGGCTGGGATTCCTTGTAGGTGGTGAAGGTGACGTGCAGCAACTCCTCGAGCGGCTTCGGCCAGGTGATCTCCTCGAGCAGCGCCATCCGCTCGTCGTATTCGATGCCCTCGCGTTTCATGGCGTTCACGGCCTCGCCGCGGGCCGCGAACTGCTGGCCCATCAGCACCGGGCGCGGGTTGTCGAGGGTGGCCTCGACGATGGAGATCATGTCGAGGGCGTAGTGGCCGCTGCCGGGGCCGGCCACATCGGGGTCGGCGTCGAGCAGGTCGAACGCGGCGAGCGCGAACGGCGACAGTGGCTGGTTGAGGGCGAAGTTGGGCTGCAGGTCGACGGTGAGACGGATGTCCCCGGCCGCGCTTTGCTCCACGATCCCTGCCGCGCGCAGGGTCTTGTAGATCCCGAGGGCACGCCGGGCGTGCGCGAGCTGGCGATTCCAGGGTTCGTGGTTGTCGAAGATCAGGTCGTGGACATGGGTGAACGCGTCACCGCCGCGCCCGATGACATTGATCAGCATCGCCGCGGTCATCTGCATGCTCGAGTGCATCGTTTCCGGCTCGGCCGCCACGAGCCGCTGGAACGAGGGCTCACCCCAGGACACGAAACCCTCGGGCGCCTTCTTGCGGATGATCTTGCGCTTCTTCTTGGGGTCGTCGCCGGCCTTCTCGATGGCCTTGAGGTTGTCGGTTTCGTGGTCGGGCGCCTGGATGACGACGGTGCCGGCCGTGTCGTAGCCGGCCCGGCCCGCGCGGCCCGCGATCTGGTGGAATTCGCGGGCGTTGAGCTGGCGCATCTTGACGCCGTCGTACTTGGTGAGTGCGGTGAAGAGCACGGTGCGGATCGGCACGTTGATGCCCACGCCGAGGGTATCGGTGCCGCAGATGACGCGGAGCAGGCCGCGCTGGGCGAGCTGCTCCACCAGGCGGCGGTACTTGGGCAGCATGCCGGCGTGGTGCACGCCAATGCCCATCCGGATCAGCCGGGACAGCGTCTTGCCGAAGCTCGTGGTGAAGCGGAACTCGCCGATCAGCTCCGCGATCGCCTCCTTCTGTTCCTTGGTGGCGACCTTGACGCTGCTGAGGGCCTGAGCCCGTTCGAGCGCGGCCGCCTGGGCGAAGTGCACGATGTAGATCGGAGCCTGCCCGGTCTTCAGTAGCTCCTCCACCGTTTCGTGCACGGGCGTGGTCTGGTAGTAGTAGTGCAGCGGCACCGGGCGCTCCACGCCCGTGACGACCGCGGTGGTCCGACGGGTGCGGCGCGAGAGATCGTCGGCGATGAACGTGACGTCGCCGAGGGTCGCCGACATGAGGATGAACTGCACCCCGGGCAGGAGCAGCAGCGGCACCTGCCAGGCCCAGCCGCGGTCGGGGTCGCCGTAGAAGTGGAACTCGTCCATCACGACCTGGTCCACAGGAGTGTCCTCACCGTTTCTCAGGGCGAGGTTGGCCAGGATCTCCGCCGTGCAGCAGATGATCGGGGCGTCGGAGTTGACCGAGGAATCCCCCGTCATCATGCCCACGTTCTCGGCGCCGAAGATCTCCACCAGCGCGAAGAACTTTTCGCTGACGAGGGCCTTGATCGGCGCCGTGTAGAAGGTGCGCTTGCCGGCCGAGAGCGCGGCGAAGTGCGCACCGACGGCGACCAGGGACTTACCGGTGCCGGTCGGGGTGCTGAGGATCAGGTTCGCCCCGGAGACGATCTCGATCAGGGCCTCTTCCTGCGCGGGATACAGAGACAGACCCTGCTCCCCCGCCCACGTTTCGAAGGCCTCGAACAGCACATCCGGATCGGTGACATGCGGGAGGGCGGTGAGAGTTGCCATGATCCTTCGATCCTGCCCTATTCCACTGGGCATCCGCTCCGCGCCCGGCGGCCGGGTCGGAACCGAGCATGGTCTCTCCTCCGGCTGAACGTGAACACAGGGACGATATGCCCGATCAACGCGGCCGTCACGGGCCGTTGCGGAGGACTCACAGGCCGCAAATCTAAGCTGGCGACATGGCCAGCCGCGACGTTTCCTCGTCCTCACTTCCGACGCCGCCGAGGCCGCCGAGGCCGCCGGCCCGATCGGCCTCGGCACGGCTCGGGCGGCCCGCGACGGCCGGCGTGGCCGCCGCCCTGGCCGG